>CANQZL010000086.1 GCA_947628325.1 uncultured Bacilli bacterium | reverse complement strand
AGAGATTTATTACGTGTTGTAAGAGATAAAGAAGGAAATGTAATGGTAGATGTTACTGGTAAAGCAAATGGTCGTGGTGCTTATTTAAAAAAGGACATTGAAGTAATTAAAAAAGCTCAGTCATCTAAAATATTAGATAAAGTTTTAGAAGTTAATATACCAGAAAGCATTTATGAAGAAATGATAAATATGATAAAATAAAAAGGAAGAATGAGGTGAGTTGTTATGATGAGTGTTAAAGAATATGCGTTAGATACTAACCATTCAATAGCAGAAATACTAAAAAAATGTAATGAATTAGGAATAAATGCTAAAAATGGCGATGATATGTTATCAGATGACGATATTATTATGTTAGATAATACTATTAATTTAATTAGTACTGATAGTGAAACTGACTATGAAGAAGAAGACGCTATTGATGAAGCAGTTGAAGATTTAGTAGAATCAAATAACTTGGATAGAAATTTTAAAAATAGTAATAAAAAACAAAAATTAAAAAAGAAAAGTCAAATTCAAAGTTCTAAAGACGAATATATGTCTAAAAGAAAAGAAATGTATAAGCATAAAGAAAAGTTAATGAGCAATGCTGAAGAAGATAACGTTGTCTTATACAAAGAAAATATGAGTGTTCAAGAACTAGCTGAAGCTTTAAATGTAAATGGAACAGAATTAGTCAAAAAAATAATGGGTTTAGGATTAATGCTAAGTCTTAACAATCCTATTGATTACGAAACAGCTAGTATTATTGCTTTAGATTATAATAAAAATTTAAAGAAAGAAGAAACTCAAGATATTTCAAATTTTGAAGAATTTGAAGCTAACGATCGTGAAGAAGACTTAATAGTTCGTCCACCTGTTGTTACAATTATGGGACATGTTGACCATGGTAAAACAACTTTACTTGATACAATAAGAAAAAGTAAAATTGTTGATTCTGAATATGGAGGAATTACTCAAGCTATAGGTGCTTATCAAGTTGAACATAATGGAAATAAACTTACATTTATTGATACACCAGGACATGCTGCTTTTACTGAAATGCGTGCTCGTGGAGCCAGTATTACAGATATCGTTATTATTATAGTTGCAGCTGATGATGGAGTTATGCCTCAAACTGAAGAAGCAATAGATCATGCCCTTGCTGCTAATGTACCAATTGTAGTAGCAGTTAATAAAATTGATAAACCAGATGCTAAACCAGATCGTATTAGAACAGAAATGGCTGAACATAATATAACACCAGAAGAATGGGGTGGAAATGTTCCATTTGTTGATATTTCAGCAAAATCTGGACAAGGGATTGATTTGTTATTAGAAACTTTATTAGCTATTGCAGAAATACAAAATCTAAAAGCCAATCCAAATCGTTATGCTTTAGGAACTGTTATTGAATCTAAGATGGATAAAAATATTGGTGGCGTTGCTTCTTTACTTATCCAAAATGGTACTTTACGTATAGGTGATCCTATTGTAGTAGGAACTACCTATGGAAAAGTAAGAACAATGAAAGATGATTTGGGCAATTCCATAGTTGAAGCTGGTCCTTCTACTCCAGTAGAAATAACTGGCTTATCAGCTAATCCTTCAGCAGGAGATAAATTTATGGCCTTCGAAACAGAAAGTCAAGCTAAAGAAGTTGCTGAAAAAAGAAGTATTTCTGCTCGTGAAAACAAATTCCAAAAACAATCTTTATCATTAGAAAACCTATTTGCTTCAATAGATTCAGATACTAAAGAAATAAATGTTGTTTTAAAAACAGATGTTAGAGGTTCTGAAGAAGCTGTTAGAAATGCTCTTGAAAAAATAGATGTTGATGGTGTTAAAGTAAAAGTAATTAGAAGTGGAATTGGAACTATTACAGAAAGTGATGTTGTATTAGCTCAAGCTTCTAATGCTATAATTTTAGGTTTCTGTGTAAGTCCATCTAATAGTACAAAAGAAATAGCTAAAGAATATGGTGTTGATATAAGATTATATACAATTATATATAAACTAGTTGAAGAAATGGAATCTGCTATGAAAGGATTACTTGATCCAGAATTTGAAGATAAAGTAATAGGAAATGTTGAAATCAGAAAGATATTCAAATTTTCTAAAGTTGGTAATATAGCAGGATCTTATGTTACTGATGGTGTAATAAAAAATGGTGCTAATGCACGTCTAATTCGTGACGGTATTGTAATTACCGATACTAAAATTGCTTCTTTACAAAGAGAAAAAGATCAAGTTAAAGAAGTTAAAAAAGGCTATGAATGTGGTTTAACTTTAGAAAATTATTCCGATATAAAAGTAGGAGATAATATTGAAATTTATGAAGTTGTAGAGGTAAAAAAATGAACCAAATAAAATTAAAAAGAATTGGGTCACAAATAGCTAAAGAACTAAGTGATATTTGTGCTAATGAAGCACATGACTCCTTATTAAAAATTATTAATATTACAGGTGTTGAAGTAACAAATGACTTAGGTCTTGCTAAAATATATTTTACAACTATGGAAGATATTTCTCACAAAAGTATCGAAAAGAATCTTAATGATGATACAGCTGGATATTTACGTACTAAGATAGCTGATAGAATAGAATTAAGACATACTCCGAAACTAAGATTTATATATGATAATTCAATTTCTTATGGGAATAAAATAGAAAAAATTATTAATGAAATACATGAAAGTAATAAATAGATAAAATAGAAAATTTTAAAATAATTGTATTTCAAAAATTAAATAATTAAGGAATATAACAAAATTAATAAGTTATAGTCCTTTTCTTTTGCTAATAAATAAAAGAACTTGTTTACAGAATTTAATATTTAACTTGACAAAATCGTTAACGAAGATTGACATTAAATAAAAAAACATTTAAAATTAAAAATGTAAAGTATAATAAGAGGAGTTTATGTTATATGAAGAAAAAATTATCAATATCATTTATTTTTATTATTTTAATAGGAATATTTACTATTACAAATGAAAATAAACATTCTAATGAAATATCTAGAAAAGAGTTTTTAGCAGGTAATGCTACTTCAACTTTTTATGACTGGTCTGAAGTAACTCAAGTTGATTCAAAATATTCATATTCAACACTTTTTTTAACAGAAAAAACTCGTTTTGAAAAACTTAGTGCTACTAATGTTAAGTTTACTAATAATACTTATTTTGGAAATAAAAAAACAACTGCTCCTGTAATTTCTGATATTGAAGAAGGAGAGAGTGTTGCTCTTTTAATAACAAATTGTGCAATTGATAAAAAGGGTGATATTCTAGATGTATTGGTTACTATTGATAATGTAAAGTCTTACGAAGGTCAAAAAGGTAGTGTAGGTTTAACAATTGACACCCAAAAAATGGTTTTATCTGATCAAACCACTCCAAGTAATTCTTTTTCAAGAACTCTTCTTAATAATGGTGATTTAATATTATTTAAATTACAACCTAATAATGCTAGTGCTAATTTAAATCTTACTTATTATAAAGCTGGTACTTATGTATATAAATCTAATAAAGGTACTTTAGCTGACATAGATTCAATTAATTCATTATTTGCCGATTTAGATATTCCAGGAAGTTCAACTTCAAGTTTTCTAGGTGGAAATGAAGGCTTTAAAGTTATAACAGGTTCTTCTAAAATATACTATAATAAAAATAGTAAACAAGTTAGTGATCCAAATTATATTAATGTAGCAATGCAAGAAATAGATAATGGATTAGCTATAAAAAATAAAAGTACTAAAATGCCAATGGGTATTTGGTATGCTACTTCAGCAACTGTTTTAACAGACGACATTACTAATGCAAATTATTCTTTCACTTTTGGTGGTCCAAATGAAAGTGATATATATTATACATCTTATACACCATATCCATATGTTATGGAAAAACCAAATGTTAATGCTAACGTAAATAGTGTTAATACTAGTTCAACATTTGAATATACTATTTCTCAATATGTACCAAATACTTTCCATTCTAAAGAATTACAATATAGTGATATGATTACTAATTTAAAATCTGAAACAAAATTAAAAAAATTAGTTTTAGATGGTAAAATAGATGAAAATTTATCAATTGAGTCAATAGCAATAACAGACGAAACAGGAGCCGATGCTGAGGAATATTTTGATAAAAATATTAATGAGGATAATAGTTATAACATAACTACTAAGACTTCAAATTTTGATGATTTACTTTTCTATAATCATATTTACTACTTTAAAATTAAAGTAGGAGTAGGTAGTAATGTTAATAATGTTTCTGACTTTAACAACGATTTAAAATTAACTTCGCAAATAGCTGATAATGCTGAAGAAGAAAACGACTTAACAAATCCAGATGTTAAAATGACTTATCGTTTAAAAGTAAATTACTTGAATGAAAACTTAGAACAAATTGCAGAACCAGATATATATAATTATGAAAATGGTCAATCTTATGAAACAAATATTTCTAAGGTTAATGCTCAAGAATGGGAATTAACTGAAATACCAAGTAATGCCAAAGGAGTAATAAATTCTGACACAGAAGTAAATTACATTTTTAAAAAATTCAATGATAATCCAAATACTGGTAGTGGAAGCAATCTACTTATCCCATCAATAATAATGCTTTCAATAGTGCTTTTAATATTAGTATTCAAAAAACAAAAATTATTTAAAGTATAAAAAGATATTTAATATCTTTTTTATTTGACTTACATATTTAAATATATTAATATAATTTAAAATTAATAACTGAAGAGGAAATTTATGATTAACGGAATTTTAATAGTGAATAAAGAGCAAAATATGACAAGTAGAGATGTAGTTAATAAATTAGTAAAAATATTTAATACTAAGAAAATTGGTCATACAGGAACACTCGATCCATTAGCTGAAGGAGTCTTAGTAGTATGTATAGGAAATACTACCAAGCTTTGTGAACTATTAACAAGTAAATACAAAGAATATATTGCTACAATAAAAGTTGGAATTAAAACAGATACTGGTGATATAACAGGACATATTATTGAACAAAAAGAATGCTATATAGATGAAGACAAAGTAAAAGAAGTTATGACTTCATTTTTAGGTAAATCTATTCAAGAAGTACCTATATATTCTGCTGTTAAAGTTAATGGTAAAAAACTTTATCAATATGCTAGAAATAATGAAAAAGTAGAACTACCTAAAAGACAAATTGATATTTCCAAAATAGATTTAATTAATGTAACCCAAAATGAAATTACTTTTAAAGTACTAGTAAGTAAAGGTACTTATATTAGATCATTAATAAATGATATATGTCAGAAACTTAATATTTTAGGAACAATGTCTAAACTAATTAGAACAAAACAAGGTTCTTATTCTATAGAAAATTCTTATAAACTAGAAGATATAGCAAAGGGTAATTACAAACTTCTAACTAAAGAGGATGTTTTAAGTGATTTAGAAATAATTGATATTAATCAAAATTTATATGAAAAAATAAAAAATGGTTCAATTATTGATAAAAACTTTAAAGACGATCTTGCTTGTTTTCGATATCAAAATAAAATTATTGCAATATATAAAACTTATTCTAAGGATATTACCAAAGCCAAACCATATAAAATGTTTCTATAATTTTTAAGACACATTTGACACTAAAAACATAAATATAATAAAATAAAAAACATATTATTTAGAAAGGGGGATTTCTATGAAAGATGATTATGAAAGTATAGTTCACCATAATCTTTTAATAATAAAAAGGAACAATTCATCATCTAAATCTTCTAAATTATATATTAAGGTTTCATATGATAAAATTGAAGATTTATTACATTTTCTTATTGGTCAAAATATTTTAGATCCTATAGAAATAGAAGTTTATGATGAAAAATATATTCCCAATGAAAAAGATTATTTAATTATTCAAAGATTTTTAGTCTTAATAAATAGATTTAATATAAATAAAATATCTTTTTTTCTATCAGATACAACTTTTCCTATTTATAGTGCTATAATGAAATCTATTAATTGGTCATTTGCTAATAATACTTATATGAGTTTATCTATTAATAGAAATCCTTTAAATAAGAAAAAGAAAGACTTAATATTACCATCAACACCTAGTAAATTTCTTTTACCAGAAGAAATTTTAATATGGCAAAGTGAAGAAACTTTAAATAAATTAAATGGCAAAGTAGATAATCAAGTTTTACAAGATAGTGTTAAATTAAAAAAATATATCGAAGAGTTATATGCCAAAATAAAATCTAAATATAAAATAGAACAATTTACGGAATTTGATAAAAGTTTAATAATTTCTAGTATTTTAAAAAGAAATTTTAGAAAAATTGATTCTTCTGATGATGATATAATAACTCCATATCAAGTAATTAAACAAAAAGGAGGAAATGCTTTAGGACGGGCAAGATTAATGGCAATTCTTCTTAATAATGAATATATGAAAACCAATGCTACTATTATTAAAGGTCAATATGAAAATAGATCTCATGTTTGGGTGGGTGTATTAATTGATAACTTATTATATCATTGCTGTCCAACATATTTAAGAGCTTTTTTTGACCCAGATGGTATTAAATGTATTCCCAATAAAGATGAAGTTTATCCTAAGATATATAAATCTCAAGCATTTAATGAAAGAAGATATGCTGCTGAAGAAAAGAGAGTTCTAAGTTTAATTAGACGCAATTATGTAGAATAACTAACATTATTTATTAGTTAGTGTAGAATAAGTGAGGAGATTTTTTAACTTAAAAATAAGTTTTATAATTAAATTCATTTTAAGTCTAGA
>CANQZL010000085.1 GCA_947628325.1 uncultured Bacilli bacterium | reverse complement strand
TTTAAATTTTGAAGATATTGTTTGGCCTAGTGAAGTAGAAGAAATTGATGAAAGTGCTTTTAATCTTGATATTCAAGAAGAAATTATAAATAGTTATGATAAATTACCTAAAACTTTAAAAAAAATTAAAAAATAATTGGTAATTTAGCAATGTTGATAAGCTTAAAACATTGACTTTAAATAATTAAAAATAAAAGAAAATAGTAAAAGAAATGAGAGAAAAAGAAGCAATAATTACATTAATTAAAAATAAAAATTTTATATATTTTTTTGTAGTTTTTGTTGTACTAATTAGTATATTTATGGTATTCTTATAATATAAGAATAATAAGAGGTGCTAGGGAAGATGAATATACTAAATATTGTCGATGATATATATGAAAGTAAATATTTTCCAACTATTTTAACAATAGCTGTTATAGTTTTAATTATTTTATTTATTATTGTTCTTTTACTTGGGATAAGAGATGCTAAGAAGGCTAAAGAGCCTCCTAAGAAAAAAGTAGAAGAATTAAAAGATGTTACCTTTGATCTTCAAGATGAAAAAGCAAAAGTAACCGAAACTAAAGAAGATGTAACATTTGAAATGCCAGTCTTAACTAAAAATTTAGAAGACTTTAAAAAGAATTTAGAAGAAGAATTAAAAAAAGAACAAAATGCTGAAGTAAGAACATCTTCAAATAAAGCATTATCTGAGGCAACTAAACCAGTTAAGATATTAGATATGAATATTATTGAAGATACAGCTGTAATTCCTTCTATTATTCCTGATTCTATAAAAGATGAAGAAAAAGGCAAAGAAGAAGATAAAAAAGAAAATTTAGAAATAAATAAAAATATTATAAAAGAAGAAAAAAAAGAGAACTTGGAAAGTAGTAAAAATGTTACAAAAGAAGAGTATTATGAAGATGATGATTTTTAAATAAAGTCCCTAAATATGGGCTTTATTTGACATTTAAAACTGTCAATGCTCTTTTTTTTTGCCCATATTTTTGATATACTAACTATGGTGAAAATTATGGCAACAGTAAAAAAATCAAATTATGATGCAACATCTATTAAAATATTAGAAGGCTTAGAAGCTGTAAGAAAAAGACCAGGTATGTATATTGGTTCTACAGATAAAAGAGGATTGCATCATTTAATATGGGAAATTGTTGATAATGCTATTGATGAAAGTATTAATGGTTATGGAGATTATATTAAAATAACCCTAAATAAAGATGGCTCTTTAACTGTTGAAGATCATGGGCGTGGAGTTCCAATTGGGATGCACGAAAGTGGTAAATCAACTCCTGAAGTTATCTATACTATCCTCCATGCTGGTGGTAAATTTGAAGAGGGAAGTTATAAAGTATCAGGAGGCTTACATGGTGTAGGAGCTTCTGTTGTTAATGCTTTATCTAAATGGATGAAAGTAACTATCTACAAAGAAGGATTAATTAGTACTATCTCCTTTGAAAATGGTGGTCATGTCAAAGAACCATTAAAGACAGTTGGGACAACTAATAGAACAGGAACTACTGTTACTTTTTTACCTGATCCAGAAATCTTTAAAACAACTAATTTTTCTTTTACAACAATTACTGAACGTATGCAAGAAAGTGCCTTTTTACTAAGTGGTATAACTATTGAAGTAGTTGATGAAGAAGACAATCGTAATGTTAAATATCATTATGATAATGGTCTAATTAGTTTTGTTGAATATATTAATGAAGGTAAAACAACTTTGCATAAAGTTATTAACTTTAATGGTATTAAACAAGGTATTGAAGTAGATATTGCATTACAATATCAAGAAGGATATAACGAAAATATTCTAAGCTTTGTTAATAATGTTAAAACTAGTGATGGTGGTTCTCATGAAACTGGTTTTAAATCTGGTATAACTAAGGCTTTTAATGATTATGCTAAAGAAAATAATATTTTAAAAAGTAAAGATGCTTCTTTTGAAGGATCTGATGTCAGAGAAGGACTAAGTGCTGTTATTAATTTAAAAATACCAGAAAATTTACTACAATTTGAAGGTCAAACTAAAGGTAAATTAGGAACTCCTGAAGCTCGTACCGTAACAGAACAAATTACTTATGAAAATATGAAATTCTTCTTAGAAGAAAATAGAGAAACGGCTTTAATTATTGTCGAAAAAGCCTCTCGTAGTAAAGTTGCTCGTGAAGCCGCTAGAAAAGCCCGTGAAGCCGCTAGAAGTGGCAAAGGTAAAGAGAAAAAAGATAAGATACTAAGTGGTAAGTTAGCTAAAGCAACCGGTAAAGATGCTAAAAAAGCTGAGCTATTTTTAGTCGAAGGAGATTCAGCTGGTGGTTCAGCTAAAACAGGACGTAATCGTGAAACCCAAGCTATTCTTCCTTTAAGAGGTAAAGTTTTAAACTGTGAAAAAGCTTCAAGTAATGATATTCATAATAATGAAGAATTAAATACATTAACTTATGCTATTGGTGCAGGAGTAGGTAGTGATTTTGATCCAAGTGAATCTAACTATGGAAAAGTTATAATAATGACCGATGCCGATGATGATGGAGCTCATATTCAAATCTTACTACTAACATTCTTTTATCGTTTTATGCGACCTTTAATTGAAGCTGGAATGTTATATATAGCTAAACCTCCGTTATACGCCTTAGATTTTGGTAAATACAAAGAATATGTCGCAACAGACGAAGAACTAGAAGAACGTAAAAAAGAAATAAAACAATCTTATAAGGTTCAACGTTTTAAAGGTTTAGGTGAAATGGATTCAGATGAACTTTATGAAACAACAATGAATCCTGCAACAAGAAGTTTAATAAAAGTAAATATTACTGATGCCGCTCTAGCCGAAAAAAGAGTATCAGTATTAATGGGAGATAAAGTAGAACCTCGTAAAGAGTGGATTGAAGAAAATGTTGATTTTACGTTAGAAGATAATTTTAGGAGGTAATCAAAGATGACAAAAGCTAAAGAAGAAAAATCAATTATTGAGAAAATCTATGATTATACCTTAGAAGATATAATGGGGGATAGATTTGGTAGATATTCCAAAAGTATTATTCAAGACCGTGCTTTACCAGATGTAAGAGATGGTTTAAAACCCGTTCAAAGAAGAATTTTATATACTATGTGGGAAGACAAAAATACTTTTGATAAACCATATCGTAAATGTGCCAAAGCTGTTGGAGATGTAATGGGTAAATATCATCCTCATGGAGATTCTAGTATCTATGGGGCTATGATTTATATGTCACAACCTTGGAAAATGCGTGAACCATTTATTGATATTCATGGTAATAATGGTTCAATAGATGGTGATGGACCAGCTGCTTATCGTTATACTGAAACTCGTCTAACTAAGTTGGCGCAAACTATGCTAAAAGATATTAATCGTAATGCTGTAGAAATGGCTCTTAATTATAGTGATGAAGACTTAGAGCCAACTGTTTTACCTGCTAATTTTCCTAATCTTTTAGTTAATGGTTCAACTGGAATATCAGCTGGTTATGCGACCAATATACCTCCTCATAACCTAGGAGAAGTTATTGATGCCACAATCCATCGTATCGATAATCCAAATTGTCGTTTAGAAACTATTTTAAATATTATAAAAGGTCCAGACTTTCCAACTGGCGGAGTTGTTGAAGGTAAAGAAGGCTTACTTCAAGCTTATGCCACAGGACGTGGAAAAGTTATCGTCAAAGCTAAAACCGAAATTGTCAAAGAAAAAGGGACACATCAAATTATCATTCATGAAATACCTTATGATGTTTTAAAAGAACAACTACG
The DNA here is from genome assembly GCA_947628325.1 of uncultured Bacilli bacterium. Taxonomy (GTDB): domain Bacteria; phylum Bacillota_I; class Bacilli_A; order RF39; family UBA660; genus Coprovivens. The sequence goes on along the minus strand of CANQZL010000085.1, from coordinate 3,034 downwards.
TAAAAAAATAGAAGATATAAAAATAGATAAAAAAGTTGAAGGTATTGTTGATGTCATTGACGTTTCAGATAAAGAACATTTAGCTAAAATAATAATTGAATTAAAAAAAGAAGCTAATGCTGAACTAATCTTAAATTATTTGTTTAAAAATACTGATTTACAAATAAATTATAACTTTAATATTGTAGCAATAGTAAATAGAAGACCAAAACAACTAGGAATATTAGAAATACTAGATGCTTTTATTGCTCATCAAAAAGATGTTATTATAAGGCGTACTAATTTTGACTTAGAACATGCTAAAGCTAGATTGCATATAGTTCTTGGTTTACTTAAAGCTGTTGATATCTTAGATGAAGTAATTAAAACCATTAGAGCTTCTAAAAATAAAGCAGATTGTATTGTTAACTTAGTAAAAGAATATGAATTTACAGAAGAACAAGCTACAGCAATTGTTACAATGCAATTATATCGTTTATCTAATACAGATGTTAATCAGTTATTAAATGAACAAAATGATTTAAATAGAATGATTGAATTCTTAAATTCTATTTTAAATGATGAGAATGTTTTAAGACGTCAAATGAAATTAGAAATAAACGAAATAAAGAAAGAATTTGCTAATCCTCGTCGTACAGAAATACGCGATGAAATAACTGAAATTAAAATAGATGCTAAAGATATGATACCTAAAGAAAATGTTATAGTTGTAGCTACTAATGAAGGCTATGTAAAACGTATTCCTTTAAAATCTTATGTTAGTTCATCAAATGAACCAACTACATTAAAACCAGGTGACTTTATAAGAGGAATTTATAGTACAACAACATTAGATACTTTATTAATGTTTACTAATTTAGGACATTACTTATATGTTCCTATTCATGAAATAGTTGAAACTAAATGGAAAGAATTAGGTAAACATATTAGTAACTTAATTCAAATAAGTGCTGATGAAAAAATTATATCAGCTATGATTCTAGATAATAAAAAGACTAATGTTATTTTAACAACTAAAAAAGGTATTACAAAGCGAACTAATTTAGAAGACTTAATAGTTAGTCGTTATACTAAAGCTATTAATGCAATGAAACTTAAAGATGATGATGAACTAGTATCAGTTGTTAAAGATAATGGTAGAGCTATCTTCATAAGTAAAATAGGTCGATACTTAAATATCAATTCTGAAGAAATTCCAATAGTTGGAGCTAAAGCTTCTGGAGTTAAAGGAATGAATGTTAAAGATGATGTTGTTATTACTTGTCTATCTCCTTTAGAAAATGAAGAATATATTAGTATTTTTACAAATAAAAATACTGCTAAACGTATTAAAATTGCTGATTTAGAAAATATGAGTCGTGCTAAAAAAGGTTCTCCATTAATTAAAAAAGTAAAATCTACAAATTATGAAGTAGTAAATGCTATTTCTGTAAATCCTCATGATACAATTAGTATTAAAACAGATGGAGAATTTAAAGAAATAAAAGTTAGTGAACTACCAATAATGGATTTAGCATCAACAGGAAGTACTATATCTAAAACCTTTATCGAAGATTCATTTAAAGTAGCTGAAGTAGTTGAAAGAAAACTAGAATTGACTGAAAATGATAGTAAAAATATGGTAGAAGAACCTGCAACAAAAGAAGAGAATCATCAAGAAGAAGCTCAAGAAATGACGATAGATGATTTTATAGATGACTTTAAATTATAGTCAAAGAAATCACTTATTAAACATAAAATTTAATAGGTGATTTTTTTATGTCAAAAGAACAATTTAAAGAATTTGTAAAAACAAAACCAGAATTAGCTGACTATGTTGCAAATAATAAAATGACTTGGCAAAAATTTTATGAATTATATGATATGTATGGGGAAGATGAAACAATCTGGCGAAAATATAGTGGTGTAAAAAATAGTGGCAAAAAAATATCTGATTATATGGAAAAATTTGATCCTGATTCTTTGCAAAAACATATTGAAAACGCCCAAAAAGCTCTTGATATCTTTAGTGAATTAGCAACTAAAACAACGGAAAATATTAATAATAACATAAAACCCAATATTGCTAGGCCATTAACTAAATTCTTTGGTGATTGAAATGGAAAAAATAGTTTTATTAAACCTCGAAAAAGATAAAATGATGGACTATTTAAAAGAAAATTCTTCTTTTATTAAAGATTTAAATCGTAATCCAAATAATTATGAAAACTTTAAAAAAATTATTAAAGAAAAATATAATTTAAGATTAACAGATAAAGTGTCAAATATTATAAATGATATCGAATTAGTTAGTAGCATCTTAAATACATTAGAGTAAAAGAGTTGTAATTTAATTTTCTTTATATTAAAATATTAGTATAAAGAAGATGATAATAATGGGAAAAAAGAAAGATAAAAAATTTTCTATTATGAATATAGAAGTATTAGTAGTAATTGTTTTAGTAGCCATAATGATTATAATAGGTTTATTTCTTTTTAATATATTTACTACTTCTCAAAAAGTTAAAAATTTAAAGGAAGAAGCAAATAGTTTAGTAAAGACTGCTCGTAATGCTTATGAAGAATTTAAAAGAAATAATAATCCATCAATTGTTACAGGTAATGATGGTCAAATTAAAGGAATGTGTATTACTTTAAAAGGTCTTTTAGAAAACGACTTCTTAACAAAAGACTATGATAATTGGGATGGCTATATTGTAATAGAAGATGTAAATGAGAATAATAAAAAATATTCCATATGGCTTACTGATAAAGATTATGTAATAGATGGCTATGATTCTGAAAAAATTGAAGATTTAGAATTAGATGATGGTATTACCAAATATGAAAATCAAGAATTTAGTGCTAGTGTAAAAAAATCATTTACAGGAACTAGTGGTGAAAAAGGTGGAACAGGATCTGTAGATGGTACAGTCTTAAAAAAATATGAATCCGCTTGTATAAACGAAAAGATTGATTAATCCGAAAAGATTGATTAATCTTTTCTTTTTTTGTCTGTTAATGTTATACTATATTTGGTGGTGCGTCAGTTCGG
>CANQZL010000084.1 GCA_947628325.1 uncultured Bacilli bacterium | reverse complement strand
ATAACAGGTTATACTTGTGCAGATTTATTTAGTCAAGATGTTTTACTTACTGAAGCTTTAAATGGACTTAAAAAAATAATGATGGAAACAAGTGACTTAAATATAATTTCGATAGTAGGAGCTCCTATAGTATGTGATAATCAATTATTTAATTGTGCTATTGTAATTAATCGTGGGGAAATATTAGGAATTGTTCCTAAGACATATATTCCTAATTATAGTGAATTTTATGAGAAAAGATGGTTTAGTACAAGTGAAACTTTAACTAGTAAGATTATCAAAATATTTGATAGATATGTTCCTATTGGTATAGATTTAATATTTAAAGATGCTTTTGATAAAAGAATTACTTTTGGTATTGAAGTATGTGAAGATTTATGGAGCCCAAAAGCTCCTAGTGTTGAAGCAGCTTTAAATGGAGCGACAATGATATTTAATCTATCAGCTAGTAATGAAGTAATTGGAAAGTATCAATATCGTAAAAATTTAATATCTATGCAATCTGCTAAAAATGTATGTGCTTATATTTATACTTCTTCTGGAGTTAATGAATCAACTACTGATTTAGTTTTTTCAGGATATGCAGGTATTTATGAAAATGGAACTTTGTTAGCAGAAACTGAAAGATTTAATTTTAATACTAATCATATAATTAGAGATATAGATGTTCAAAGATTGATGAATAATCGTATTAAAGATATAAGTTTTATGGGTATTGGAGCTTCTTCAGTATATAGAGTAATTGAGATTATGCTACAAGATAATAATACAGATTTACTTAGAGATTATGATGCATATCCTTTTGTACCTAGTAATGAAGATAAAAGAGCTTCTAGATGTAAAGAAATTATTACTATTCAAGCTTGTGGATTAGCTAAAAGAATTAAACATACTAATATGAAAAAGTGTGTTATAGGTATTAGTGGAGGTCTTGATAGTACATTAGCTTTCTTAGTAGTTATAGAAGCATATCGTATGTTAGGTATTAGTAATGATAATTTAATTGGTATAACAATGCCTGGTTTTGGAACAACTGGTAGAACATATAATAATGCTTTAACATTAATGAAAAATTATGGTGTTACTATAAGAGAAATTAGTATTAAAGATGCTTCTTTGCAACATTTTAAAGATATTGGTTTAGATGAGAATGACCGTAGTGTTACCTATGAAAATACTCAGGCTAGAGAAAGAACTCAAATATTAATGGATGTTGCTAATAAAGAAGGAGGATTAGTAATAGGGACAGGTGATTTATCAGAACTTGCTCTGGGATGGTGTACATATAATGGAGATCATATGTCTATGTATGCTGTTAATTCTTCTATTCCTAAAACATTAGTTAGATACTTAGTAAAATATTATGCTGATGTTGAACAAAATGAAGAATGTAAAAAAACTATCTTAGATATCTTAGCTACTCCAATAAGTCCTGAATTACTTCCACCAGATAAGAATGATAATATTAAGCAAGAAACTGAAAGTGTTGTAGGTCCTTATATTTTACATGATTTCTTTTTGTATCATTTTATGAGATATGGAGCTAGTCCTGATAAAATAAGGTATATTGCTAAAAAGGTTTTTGCTGGAATGTATGATGAGGAAACAATTGATAAATGGTTAAAATTCTTTATTAAAAGATTCTTTAATCAACAATTTAAGAGAAGTTGTCTTCCTGATGGACCTAAAGTTGGAACTATAAGTGTATCTCCTCGAGGAGATTTAAGAATGCCTAGTGATGGAGATAGTACTATTTGGTTAGATTGGTAGTTAAAATTAATAAATAAAAAGTATTGATAATGTATTAACAAGATTCAATACTTTTTTATTTTTCATATTATATATTTTTATAAAGGTTTTTTTAATATCAAAATTAATATTTATAAGATAAAAACAGTTTATTTTTATTAAAAAGTATTGACAAGGCCTCATGATATTAATATAATGTTAATAACAGGAAAAGAAACTGCTAATTTTTTTAGAAAATGTTATTAACAAAAAGATAATAACATATAAAATGGAGGGCTTAGAAATGAGAGAAAAAATAATTAGTTTAGATAAAGAAAGGACAATTGAGTTAATAAAAGCTTATTATAAGAAATTAGAATTTACAGATGTAGATGTTGATATAACTTCAAATAAATCATACGACTTTTATGATAAGGAAACATGTTTAACAGATATAACTATTACTAGAAATATTAAAGTTGCTGGAGTAGTAGCTAGTTCTAAAGAAACTTTATTACCACATGAATTAATGTATATTTTAAATGCTTTATTTGATGAAGAAGGCATTGTAATAGAAGAACTTAATCTAGATGATGGCTTAAAATGTGAATGTGTCGGTTATGGATATGCTGAACATGTTGAAAAAACACCATATTTTAATGGAATTAGACTAAAAGTTAGAGAAAAATATGTACAAAAACTTGTATTGAGTTAAAATATAAATAGATAGATACAATATTAGTAATATAAATATCTATATTTATTTTAGGAGATATAATTATGAGAATAGGAATATTTGGAGGAAGTTTTAATCCTCCCCATAAAATGCATATGAAAATGATTCAAACTTTAATAGACGAAAATTATGTTGATAAAGTAATCTTTGTTCCAGCAGGACATAAATATGAATATAAACACAATTTGATAGCTGATGAACATCGTTTAAATATGCTTAATCTACTTACAAATGATAATGATAATTTAGAAACAAGTGACTATGAATTAAAAGATTATGTTGTATATACTTGTGATACTTTGGCACACTTTAAAGAAAAATATCCTAATGATCAAATATGTTTTATTTGTGGAGCAGATAATTTAAGTTATATAGATAAATGGAAAAATGGTTTATCATTACTTGCTAATTACAAAATAATTGTTGTTAAAAGAAAAGGACAAGATATTAATGAATTATTAGATAAATTTAAAGAATATAAAGATAATATAATAGTAAGTAATGTACCTTCTATTGATATTTCGTCGACTATGATTAGAGAAAAAATAAATAATAATGAAGATGTATCACAATATTTAGATAATAGAATAATTGATTATATAAAAAGAAATAATTTATATAAAAATAATCAGTAATTATTATGTGGAAAGGACAATTATGAAAACATTTAAAAAAATTATAGAAGAACTTACTAAAAGAGGCGAAACAATTTCTACAATGGAATCTTGTACAGGTGGAGGAGTTGCTGATGCCATAACTTCAATAGAAGGAGCATCTGAAGTTCTAAAATTTAGTGCCGTAACTTATTCTAACGAATATAAAATTAAAATGGGTGTTAATCCAGATATTATAGATAAGTATAGTGTATATAGTATAGAAACAGCTCATGAAATGGCTTTAAATATTTCAAAATTTACTAATTCAGATATTGGAATAGGTATTACAGGAAAATTAAATAGAGCTGATGAGAATAATAATTTTGGTAAAGATAATGAAGTATTTATTAGTATATATTATAAAAATAATTATTATGATATGAATGTTATTGTAGATAAAAAAAGTAGAAAGGAAAATAAATTAGTAATTATAGACTTAATTATTGGAAAATTAGAGGAAATATTATGGGAAGAAGAATTAATAAAATAAAACTATTTGTTAATGATAATGAAAAATCTAGTATAGTAGCTAAAGATTTAGAATTAGAATTAAAAAAATATAATTTTGAAATAGTAGATAAAGGATATGATTTAGGAATTTCTGTCGGAGGAGATGGAAGTTTCTTACGTATGGTAAGAGAAACTAATTTTGATGATAATATTTATTATATTGGGATTAATAGTGGTACTTTAGGTTTTCTTCAAGAAATTGATATAAAAGGATGCGTTGATTTTATCAAAAGACTTAACTCAGATAACTATAAAGTAGAAAATATAAATGTTCAAGAAACAAAAGTTATCACTGAAAACAAAATATATAAATTTATTTCTCTTAATGAAATAGTTATAAGAAATAGAGAATTTAAAACTTTAAATATACCTGTTTATGTCGATGATGAACTATTAGAAAACTTTACAGGAGATGGTTTACTTATAAGTACTAGTACGGGTAGTACTGCTTATAATATGAGTATTGGAGGAAGTATTATTTATAATACTTTAAATACTTTATCTATTACTCCTATAGCTCCTTTAAATAATAAAGCTTATAAAACATTAATTAATTCATTAATTATTCCAAGTGATAAAACAATTACTTTCTTACCTTCTAAGAAATTTGAAAATCTTTTTATTCAAGTAGATGGAGTATGTAACTTATTAGATAATGTTATAAAAATAGAAACTAAAATAAGTGATAAAAGTATTAAATGTATTAGAATGAATGATTTTCATTTTATTAAAGTAATAAATGATAAGATTTTAGCTAAGTAAGGAACTAGAAATAGTTCTTTTTTAAATTTGAATAATTTATAATAAAAGTGAAACTTTTTATTAATTATAAGCGATATAAGTAATGAGGTGAAGATATGAACGTTCAAGAAGCCTTAAAAATATTTAATAAATATTATAATGATACCTATGAATATGTCTTAAAATATGTAGTATGTAAATGTTTTAATATGAGTGATATTGAAGATATTATGCAAAATATCTATTTAAGTGTTTATAAAGCTATCTTAAAAGATAAAGAAATAAATAAATCTTATGTATTGGGAATAGCTAATAAGAAAGTTAATGATTATTATCGTTTTAAATATAAAGAAAAATTAATTACTTTATTTAGTAAAGATGAAGTAGTAGAAAATATTCAAAGTGATATAAATATTGAAAAAAGTATGATAGTTAAATATGATACAGAATTAGTATGGAATTTCTTAAAAAAGAAAAAAGTAATTATCTTTAAAATATTTTATCTGTATTATAAAAGTGGTTTAAAGATTAAAGAAATAGCTAAAGAACTTGGGATAACAGAGATGAATGTAAAAAATCATTTATATCGAACGCTTCATGAACTTAATGAATATTTAGAAAATGAAGGTGATGAAAATGAGTAAGAAAACTTTAAATAATATTTTTAATGAAAAAATAAATAAGCAAGAAATTAAAGATAATGTTTTAAATAAAGTTAACAAAAAAAGTTTTAATTATCTAAAAATAATTAATGTGGGAATATTAGTAAGTTGTTTACTTTTAGTATTTATTTTTAATCAAAAGAAAAATATTACACCTGAAATTTATCAAACAGTAGATAAAACTTCTGAATCTGAAAATTTAGAAGAACTTATTCAAAAAAATCAGTATGCTTTTATAGGTTTTGTAAGTAATTCTTGTGATAAAGATAATTTTTATCCAGTAAAAGTATATGAAAATATAAAAGGAAAGTTAATAAAGAGTTCAAATATTAAAGTTAAAGTAGATAGTTTTACTTTAGATGTTACAAAGATATATTTATTTACAGCTAAAGTAGTTAATCATGATTTAATTATCGAAAAAGAAGAAAATGCTAATTTATTATTAGATATTAATAGTAATAAAACAAATACTGATGATTATACAATCTCTTTATCAAAAGAAGATGAAGAAAAAATTAAAGAAATTGCTGATGAATATCGAGCAATTACTACGAGTAAGGAAGATTCTAACTATACAACATATGATAGTAAAAAAGAAGACATAGAATTGTCTAGATATGATGTTAATTATAAGGAGTAAAAAATGAAAAAGAAAGTAATTATAATAAGTCTTATAATTTTAGTTTTAGGAATATTAACTGGAGGTTTTTTAATAATTAAAAATAGTAAAGAAACATTAAGTAATAATGACAATAAAGATATATTGAATTATATTTATAGTATGGATATAACTAAAGAATATCTAGATATTAGAAATTTACCATATAACTATGATTATAAAAAAGCTCTTGCAGATAAAGTTTATGTTAATAATTATACTGGTGTTTATAATGAAGAGATAATAGAAAAATTTTATGAAAGTTATAAAAATAACCAAGAATGTTTTATGCGCTTAATGAAATATACTATAGAAGGAGATCCTATTATTGTAGATGTTTTATTTGATAAAAATAAAATATATATAGTTAATGATAGTAGAAGAGATAATTTTAGTAGTGAAAAGAATATAACATTTAAAATATTCAGTAAATTTGGAGTAGAAAAGGATAAAGATAAATACTATTGGATTTGTTATAATAGTAATTCAAATTTAATAGAAAGTGAAAACTACTGGGTATTAGCTTTAGTATCTGATAATATTATAAATAAAATAGATAAAGAAAATTTAGTTTTTGAAAAGATGAGTATTAATAAATTTTATAATATAAATGCTAATGAAAATATATTACATATTGAAGATTTAGATCAAGGATATAATTTAGATAGTGCTAAAAAAGATAAATGTAGTATTAAAGATAATAATGCTTTTTGTGGTAATATGTTAGATAATTTTATAAAAGATATCAATAATAAAAAAGATTCATTTATAAGGATTATTTCCCAAAATAATAACATAATTATTATAAAAGATGTTTATTATGATAGCGATTTAGATAAAATTTATTTAGTTGTTGATAAATCAAGAGTTATTAACATACCAAAAGAAGATAAAAAAATTAAAATGTTAGAGTATGATAAAATAAATACTTATAATATTGATGATAATATAAAAGTAGATTTAGTAGTTAATGATATACGAGATGATTACTATCTATGTGATTGTATTTGGGAAGAAACCGAAGTATTTAACTTATTGTAATTAAAAAGGAGCTAGAGATAGTTCCTTATTTTTTATATATAAATCTTTTAGTACCAAAATAACTTAAACGTTCAATAATTGTTGATACTTCATCAACATCTTT
>CANQZL010000083.1 GCA_947628325.1 uncultured Bacilli bacterium | reverse complement strand
GAAATAATTTGGTTACCAAGTTTAAAAAAATCTAAATTTGCTAAAGCAAAATCGGAATTATATGATATAATACTATGGTATAATTAAATTTATGTAAATTTATATGAAGGAGAAGAATATGAAAAAAAGAAATAATGCCTATATGGCAATGATGCCATATATAATACTTGCAATAGTTTTAGTAGGTGCCTTCTTTTTCTTAAATACAGGAAGAGAAATAACGCACGAGTTAAAGACAGGTGAATTAATTTCTGAAATAAGAGAAGAAAATGTTACAGAAATTACAATCACCCCAAAAAGTAGTGAGAGTATATATATTGTTGAAGGTAAATTAAAAGACTATGAAGATAATGAATCATTTACAGCACGTGTAATTGGTGAAGAAATTCAAACGATTACTGATTATGCTGAAGAGCAGAAAATCAAAGAGTATGAAACTAATAAAGATCCTGGTTCAAATGAATTTATCTACATTTTAGTTAACTTTTTACCAATAGTTATTATTGTAATAGCTGCTTACTTTATGTTTACAAGACTAGCTGCTGGTAACAATAAATCAATGGATTTTGGAAGAAGCCGTGCTAAATTAAGCGAAGATGGTGGACAAGTTAGATTTAAAGATGTCGCTGGTCTTAAAGAAGAAAAAGAAGAAGTTCAAGAACTTATTGACTTCTTAAAAAATCCAAAGAAATTCCAAAAATTAGGAGCTAGAATACCTAAAGGTGTTTTACTAGTAGGTCCTCCTGGAACAGGTAAAACTTTATTAGCAAAAGCCGTTGCTGGCGAAGCTAATGTTCCATTCTATTATATAAGTGGTTCTGACTTTGTTGAATTATTTGTCGGAGTTGGTGCATCACGTGTCAGAGATATGTTTAAACAAGCTAAACAAACTGCTCCATGTCTAATATTTATTGATGAAATAGATGCCGTTGGTCGTCAAAGAGGTACTGGTTTAGGTGGTGGACACGATGAACGTGAACAAACTCTTAACCAATTACTTACTGAAATGGATGGTTTTGGTGCAAATGAAGGAATTATCATTATTGCAGCTACTAATAGACCAGATGTTCTTGATCCAGCCTTACTAAGACCAGGAAGATTTGATAGACAAGTAACTGTAAGTTTACCAGATTCAAATGAAAGAGAAGAAATTCTTAAAGTTCATGCTAAAAATAAGATTTTTGATAAAGAAGTTAATTTAAAAAATGTTAGTAAAAGAACTCCTGGTTATAGTGGAGCTGACCTAGAAAATCTTCTCAACGAAGCTGCTTTATTAGCTGTAAGAAGAAATAAAGAAGCTATAACAATGGATGAAATAGATGAAGCAACAGATAGAGTACTTTTAGGACCAGCTAAAACTTCAAGAAAAATTACCGAAAAAGAAAAACGACTTGTTGCTATTCATGAAGCTGGACATGCTGTAATTGGTTTAAAATTACAAGATGCTCAAGAAGTACATAAAATTACCATAATACCTCGTGGTATGGCTGGTGGTTATACAATGATGCTTCCAAAAGAAGAAAAAATTGGCATAATGACTAAAGACGAGTTAATTGCTCAAATAACTGGTTTATTAGGTGGTCGTGCTAGTGAAGAAAACTTTATGGATGAAATAACTACTGGAGCTTCAGACGACTTAAAACGTGCTACAAAAATTGCTCGTTCAATGGTAACTGAATATGGTATGAGTGACTTAGGACCTATTCAATTAGAAGAAAAACATGAAGGAGTTTTCTTAGGAAGAGACTATACAAAATCAAGAGATTTCTCTGATCAAGTAGCCCTAGAAATAGACCAAGAAGTAAGAAAAATCCTTGAAAGTTGTTATAAAGAAGCTAAAAAACTTCTAGCTAAACATGAAACTTTAGTTTTATTAATAGCTGATGCTTTAATGGAACATGAGACATTAACTAAAGAACAAATTGATTATTTAGTAGAACATGGTAAATTAACAGCTGAAGTTATGCAAGAAAAAGATTCTGAAGAAACTAAAGTAGAAAAAACTTTAGAAGAATTAAAAGAAGAAGCTAAAGAAAAAGGACTTAAAGGTTATACAAAAATGACCAAAGAAGAACTAGAAGAAGCTTTAAAAGAAGAAAAAGAAGAGGAATAGACTATTAATAAGGTTATTCCTTTTTTATTTTATATAAATTTCATAAAACCTATGACATTTCTCTTTATATATGATAAAATACATTAGAGAAATAATTACATGAAAAAGGTGGTACAAATATGGCAAAAATTATTTCACTTGTAAATCAAAAAGGTGGAGTTGGCAAAACAACAACTAGTATAAATTTAGCTGCCGCATTAGGTAAAGAAGGTAAAAAAACATTATTAATAGATTTAGATTCTCAAAGTAACGCCTCAACAGGTTTAGGATATACAACAGGAGAATTTGAACACGATATATATGAAATTATGACAGGTGTATGTCCTATTGAAAAAGGAATAATTAAAACAAAATTTCAAAATCTATATATTATTCCTTCAACTATCAATCTAGCTGGTGTTGAATTAGAATTCGTAAAAAATATGTTAGAAAATACTGAATTTAGACAAAACGAACAATTAAAAAATGCCATTGCTACAATAGAAGATAAATTTGATTATATTATTATAGATTGTCAACCATCTTTAGGTATCACAACAATGAATGCCTTAGTTGCAAGTAATTCAGTAATAATTCCCGTTCAATGTGAATTTTTTGCCTTAGAAGGTATTACTCAACTTTTAAACACAATTATTTTAGTCCAATCTAATATGAACCCTAATCTTCGTATAGAAGGAGTTCTCCTTACAATGCTAGATGGAAGAACAAATATTGGTTTAGAAGTTATTGAAGACGTAAGAAAATATTTCAAAAATAAAGTATTTAATACAATTATTCCTCGTTTAGTAAGACTTGTTGAAGCCCCAAGTCATGGTAAACCAATTAGTGATTATGATCCAATGAGTAGAGCAACACTTGCTTATCAAAATTTAGCAAAGGAAGTGATTAGTAGAAATGGAGACTAAAAGAAAAGCTTTAGGAAAAGGATTAGAACAATTATTTTCAAATAAAGTAATTGATTTTGATGATTTTGAGAAAAAAATAGTTAACGAAACAAAAGAAAGCGATATTGTAGAAATTCCTCTTACTGAAATTAGAAGTAATCCATATCAACCACGTAAAAATTTTGATGAAAAAGCTCTTCTAGAATTTGCTGATAGCATTAAAGAACACGGTGTAATTCAACCTATTATTGTTAAAAAAAGTATTAAAGGATATGAATTAATTGCTGGTGAACGTCGAACTAGAGCCTCTAAAATAGCTGGTAAAGAAACAATTCCTGCTATCATAAGAGATTTAACAGATCAAGAAATGATGGAAATAGCTTTAATAGAAAACATTCAAAGAGAAAATTTAAATCCTATTGAAGAAGCTGAAGCCTTTTCTAAGATAATAGAAACAAGCAAAATAACTCAAGAAGAAGCTGCTAAGAAATTTGGTAAGAGTCGTAGTTATATTACTAATATTCTAGGTCTATTAAGATTACCTGATAGTACTAAAAAATATGTTCAAGAAGGCAAAATATCTATGGGACATGCTCGTGTTTTAAGTAAATTATCAGATCCTCTTCAAATCGAAGAACTAGCAACTAAGATAATTGAAGATGAATTAAATGTTCGTGAAACTGAGAAACTAGTTAGTTCAAAAGATATGCCTAAAGCCAATAAAATAAAAAGAACTGATACTTATAATCCTAAGCATAGTATTTATGAAAACATTATGCGTGAAAAAATAGGAACAAGAGTAAAAATAAATAATAAAAAAATTGAAATTCCTTATGATTCAGATAGTGATTTAGACAGAATATTAGAAATATTAGGAATAAGTATGGATGGTGAATAATGATAGATTTATTAAAAGTAGTCTTAAACATTATCACAAAAAAGGAAGTATATGGTGTAATTATTACAATAGCTATTGCATACTTCTTATATAAAACAACTACGTTAATTTTAGAAGATTTAATTAACTATGGTAAAACAACTTATGAAAGAAAAAAACGTGTAACTATAGTTAATCTATTTAAAAATATTGCTAAATATTTAATTTTAATCATTGCCATACTAGTAATCTTAAGTATTTATGGTGTAAACGTTAAAGGTATGGTAGCTGGACTTGGAATCGCTGGTACTATAATAGGTCTTGCTTTACAAGATACATTTAAAGATATAATAAATGGAATAAACATTATAACTGAAAACTACTTTGTTGTAGGAGATATAGTTTCATATAATTCTTTTACAGGTGAAGTAGTTGAATTTGGTTTAAAAAGTACCAAAATAAAAAATGTTAATGGTGAAACTTACATTATTGCAAATAGAAATATATGGGAAATAAAAAATATATCTCAAGAAGAACAAAGTGTAACTTTAGATATTCCTATACCTTATAAAATAGATGTTACTACAGCAGAAAAAATAATTTTAGAAGATATCGTTCCTAAGATTAAAAAGATTGACAATGTCTTTAGTGATTCTGTACAATATTTAGGTGTTAATGAATTAGCAGATTCATCTATTAAATTCTTAATTTTATTTAAATGTCAAAGAGATAAACATTGGCAAGCTAAAAGAGATGCTAATAGAATAATCTTAATGGAACTTGCTAAACATAACATCGGTATTCCATTTCCACAATTGGAGGTTCACTATGAAAAATAATTATCAATTAAATGATTTAGTTGAAATGAAAAAACAACACGCTTGTAGTACCAATAAATGGCAAATTACTCGCGTGGGTGTTGATATTAAACTGAAATGCGTTAATTGTGGCCGTGAAATAATGATGGATCGTTTAGAATTTGAACGAAAGTTAAAGAAAGTAATAGGAGGCAATAATGAATAAGTTAAAAGAAAAAATGACTTTAAATCCTGTTATGACCTTTTTAATATTAATACTAATTACAATAATATTAAGTGGTTTCTTACGTTTAATAGGATTTGAAGCAACTTATAGCCGAATAGATGTTACAACTGGTGAATATATTGTTACCTCAGAAAGTGTTGAATCACTACTAAGTCTTAGTGGTATAAAATATATTTTTACTTCAACAGTTGCTAACTTTACTTCATTTACTCCATTAAGTATGATGATAATTATACTTATAGGTATAGGTATTATGGAAAAAAGTGGCTTTATCAAAACTACTTTTACAATATTAACTAAATATTGTAAGAAATATACTATAACTTTTTGGCTAGTATTTATAAGTGTTATTCTTAGTATTGTAGGTGACTTAGGTTATGTAATAATGATTCCTTTAGCGGCTTTAATGTTTAGTTATGGAAGGCGTAACCCGCTCTTAGGAATAGTTGCTGTATACGCCGGATTAACAGCTGGTAGTGGAATCAACTTTCTTCTAACATCAGTCGATAGTGAAATGTTAAGATACACTCTAGCTAATGCAACTACTATTGATGCTAATTATACTTTATCAACAATGTGTTTCTTTTTTATAATGGCAGTTGCTGTTATATTAGTCTCAATTTTAATAACTGTAATTACCGAAAAAATAAGTTCTAATAATGTTGATAAATATGAATTTAAAGAAGAAAAGAAAGAACTTCGTTTAGGAAGAAGAGAATATCGTGGTTTAATTTTTTCTATAACAGCAGGAGCTCTTTACTTATTAATTTTCATTTATAATATTATCCCAGGTCTACCTTTTTCAGGTAATCTACTAGATAATAGTCAACAATTTTATATAGATAAATTATTTAGTTATGATTCCTTTTTCAGTAATGGTTTTGTCTTTGTTGTAACAATCTTCTTCGTTATATTAGGTCTATTCTATGGAATAGGAGCAAAAACTATTAAAAATAACAATGATTTTTGTGAAGACTTAACTCACTCATTAGATGGAACAGGAAGAACATTAATCTTAATTCTTTTAGGTTCTATTTTAATAAACATATTTAAGAAAAGTAATATCGGAACTGTTTTAACAGTTTCGTTAGCCAATATCCTAGGTTCTAATTCTTTAAGTGGGATACCTTTGATAATTGTTTTATTCTTTATAAGTGCTATATCTAGTCTATTCTTAACCGGTGCTTCTAGTAGATGGGCAATCATCTCTACAACAGCTATTCCAGCTTTTATGAATAGTAGTTTAAGTCCAGAATTTGCTCAAGTAATAGCTCGTTTTGGTGAATGTATGACTTTAGGTATTACTCCTTTATTAGCATACTTTACTATTTATATAGCATATTTAGAAAAATACAATCAACAAGAAAATCCAATCAGTTTATTTAGAACTCTAAAATATCAATTAAGTTATGGTATGATAATCGGCTTAGTTTTACTCGTTCTACTAATTGGTTGGTATTTAATAGGAATACCAATTGGTATAAATGGTTTTGTAACAACCTAACTAAAACAATTGAAACATCAATTGTTTTTTTATATAATAGACAATGAATTGAGGTGTTTAATATGTCATTAAAAGCTGGTATTGTTGGTCTACCTAATGTTGGTAAATCTACCTTATTTAATGCCATTACTAAAAAAAATATTCTTGCTGCCAACTATCCTTTTGCAACTATAGAACCAAATGTTGGTGTTGTAACGGTTCCAGATAAACGCTTAGATAAATTAAATGAAATGTATAAACCAAAAAAATTGGTACCAACAACTTTTGAATTTACTGATATAGCTGGTCTAGTTAAAGGTGCTTCAACTGGTGAAGGATTAGGTAATAAATTTTTATCACATATTAGAGAAGTTGATGCTATAGTTGAAGTAGTAAGATGTTTTGAAGACGGAGAAATAACTCATGTTGAAGGGA
Source organism: uncultured Bacilli bacterium (assembly GCA_947628325.1). GTDB lineage: Bacteria > Bacillota_I > Bacilli_A > RF39 > UBA660 > Coprovivens. Next base: position 94 of record CANQZL010000083.1, on the reverse strand, counting down.
AAATAGATCCAATAAGAGATATTGAGATAATCAACACAGAGTTGATTTTAGCCGATTTAGAAATTGTTGAAAATCGTATTGGTAAAATTGAAAA
>CANQZL010000082.1 GCA_947628325.1 uncultured Bacilli bacterium | reverse complement strand
TACAAAACTAGCATTTTTAGCAGTTGTTGTATTAGTAGGATTAGGTGTAATTTCAATTTTTTCTTTTTGACCTTTAACTAATTTCATATTTTCTGTTGATAGGGAAATATCTTTAATAGGAGCATCAACAGTTACACTAGGTAACTCAATCTTAGAATCATTATGATGTTCAAAAACTAAGAAACCATTATCATCTTTTTCTCCTGTATCGCTAAAGAAGTCATCTATTTTAATATTAAATCCACCATTTGTACCATCATATGTACCAGCAGCTCCTTCTTTAACTTGTAATGTAACTTCACCAATTTCACCTTCATAAGAACTAGCTTGATATTCTTTATTACTATCTTCAATAAAAGTTTGAATCATCGTAATAAATAAAACACCTTTACCATTTTTACGTAACTCAGGAGTATTAGTAAAATAATCTTTACCATACAATGGAGTATCAGAACTAACATATTCAAATGCATCTTCATTATATTCCAATGTAACATCAAAACCAGACCATCTTTTAATTGAGGCGATATTTTCTAAATAAATTTTAAGTGTTATTTTATCACCAACTTTTGGATTAGCATTTGAAGTTGTAACTCTAAATACTGGTTTATCTGGAGCTGCAAAACTTATTGCTAATGGAACAATTATCGCTAATAAGAAAACTGCTATAATTAATTTACTTAAAATATTTTTCTTTTTCATCTTTTTCTTCCTTTCTTTAATTTTCTTTGTTATTACTATTTTCTAACAAAGCTGCATGAATAATTATTCTTTTAGAGGAATCTTTTAGACATGTCGACAATGTTAGAGTTTTTGTAATAACTTTATCAAACACGAACTCTCTATCACTTTTATCAAAAGAACTTATCGTTTTATTTAGAGGTGTTGCATCATCAGGATCTGCAACATAAGTTGCATATATTTGATACTGATAATTACCATCAGGAGTATAAATATTTATTTTAATATTTTTACCTAATTCACCATTATATATTTTTTTTAAATCACTAAACATTTCCCTATTATTAGTGTTATGTCCATATATAATAGTATTACTATCTGTAAAATCAGAATTATTACCATAATCCATAAAAATACTTCCATTAATATTATATTTTTTATAGATACTATGAGTTAAATAGTAATTATTATCTATTGTTTTTACAATCGGATAATTAATATTAGTATCAGGTATTTCTATCCATCCAATAACATCTCTATTTAATGATTGTAATTTATCAAAATCAACTTCAAGTTCTGTATTTGCCTTATTTACTTCTTTATTTGATTCAGTATTTATAACTAAATCAAATAATTCTTTATTTTCTTGTTTAGTTTTATTACTAAAATACAAGATTTTCGTCATATTAAATATAGAATATATAAAGATTATTACTAAAACTATTATTAAAGTATTTATAATAATTTTTTTAGTACTTTTTTTTAAATGAAGTTTTTTCTTTTTATTCATAAGTGTTGTTCTCCCATATAATATCTATATTTATATTATGTAGTTATTTTTTATTATTTACAAAGATATTTAATATTTGAAAAGCATCAGTTGTACTTATTATCTTATTATTATCAAAATCCCCTATTTCGATATCTATATTATCAGCTTGCTTTTTACCTGTTACAATTAGTAAAGCTGCCATAACATCTTCTAATTCTATTGAATTATTTCTATTTAAGTCTCCCTTTAGATAATTTCCTACTAATACTTTTACTGTAATTTCTTTATCATTAAATTTAACTCTAATAATAGTTGAACCATTACTTACTCCCGTTATCAATCCTTCAGAATTTACAGAAGCAATGTTAGAATTATCACTACTAAATGTAACATTACCATTTCCTTTTTTAGTAACTTGCAATTGTTTAGTTTGATTTACTTTTAATGTAACGGAAGTAGGATTTACTGTTATTGAACTAGCTGTAATAAAACTAACTTCTGATGATAAACCCGAATACTCATTTACAACTTTTATAGTTACTGGTTTACTACTTTCTTTTAATACTTTTATAGTTCCATTTTGTGTAACAGTAATAACATTATTATCAGATGATGACCATTTTAATAATTTTTCTGGTCTACTATTATCATCTATAATAGCATTTAATTTTATTTCATCACCAGGACTAGCTAAATAGTTATTGCCATCTTTAGTAATAGTTTGTGGGACATTTATTTTTAATGAAGTTATCTCTTTATCAATTACTTCAGCATTTTCAAAAATAGTTCTATATACATAATCTGTATTTTCTCCTGTACTTTCTTTTTGAACATTATGAAGCGTAATTTGATATATATCACCTACAACTGGTTCAATTGTATTGTCACGGAAAGTGACCCTTTTTTCTTCTTTCCTAAAGAATCGTATAAATCTGTTACTATCATTTTTACCAGTATTCTCTTCTTCTTCAAATGTCCATACTTTATTATTTTTTAAATTTTTAACTTCAACAGTAGTTTCATCAGTTACTTTATAATTATTATAGAACTCGGCAGTCCAATAAAACTTTCTTTCATCTAAAGTTTCAACAAACGTTATTCCTTTAGATGGCCAACCTACAAACTCTTCTTCAGTTGACATGACATCCGTGAATTCATTTGCATACATATATGTACTAACACCATATCCAAAACTTGTGAATAATGGGTTTATTATCTTACCTCTATGTGAAAAGAAAAGTCCATCAGCTTCAGTTCTATCATCTAAGAAAACATTAATACTATGCATCATACTTGTGCCATCAATCTTATTTATATCTGCCTGCATATTATTTCTACCAATATTTTCGCTCATATATCCTTCCCAACCAACAGCAATTTTATAAAATGCCTCATCAACACCTTCTGGTCTCTTTGGATTATGTTCTATATCTAAATTCAAGTTTACCCATCTATATGTTGAAAGGACAGATATATGTTGTGCAACATTAAAGGCCTCTTCATTTACTTTTACTTTTCTTATTCCTGCTGCAACTCTTATAGCATTAACATAATCAGTTATACCTTGTTTTTTAGAATCTTTAAGTTCTCCAGCCAGTAATTTAGAAGCAGGAGATTCAATAGGATTTATTTTATATAAACCATTTTCTTTATTTAAATTAGTAATAGCTTGTTGATATTCATATCTACCTGCTGAAAGTTTAGCTTCCTCTTCTTGAGTTAATGCCACATCATTTAAATTTCCATAAATATTTTTATTTATTGTTATTAATGTTAGCATTTTTCTACCTTGATCATAGTCAAAAACAGCTATATCTTTATCTTTAAATTCGCTAAAATCAACAAGTGATTCACTAGCATATCGGGCAAACTGCAATGGATTTAAAACATAGTATCTGCTATCAACTTCAACATCATCTAATGCTTTTATTCTATATGAATAAGGACCTTTTTCCATTTTATCAATACTATCTCTAATTGATGATCCAAATTCTTTTAATTGCTCATTTATATAGAAAAAATCTTCATCAAACTTAAGATTAGCATCTTTTCCCAATTTCTTAGCTAATGCATTAAACATTAAAATTGATTGTTGAGATAAGCCTTTTAAATATTTAATAGGATTACTATTATATTCATTAACAAAAAAGTTAGCTGTTTCTGCCACATTATTTGGATTAAAAGCTCTTACATTATAAAACAATCCTGCAATAACTTTTTTATCTTTTGATGGATAAAATACTCCTCCCATTCTGGCCCTTTGATAAGCATATTGCATATAATCATCACCATAACTACCTTTATCTGCTTCAAAAGTAGAATCTACAGAACCATAAGAAACAATTTTACCTTCAGCCGTCGTTTCAATATATAAAAAGTTATTATAGTTTTCATCTGTATAGAAAGTATAGGCATTTCCACCAAAAGCTGAATCTGTTACTAATTTAGGATTTCCTAATACTTTAATAATATCTTCTACTGTAGTATCTTCCTTAACTGTTATAGCATATTGACCAGTTCCTACTTTTATTAAATAATTACTCGTAGTAGCACTTATATATAAAGGAGAAAGAAATAATACAAATAATAAAGATGTTATACTGAAAAATAATATTTCCTTTTTATAATATTTAATTTTATCTTTTAATTTCATATTTCTTTTCCTTTCTATTTCTTACCATTTACAAAAATATTTAATATTTGAAAAGCATCAGTTGTACTTATTATCTTATTATTATCAAAGTCCCCTATTTCAATATCTGTACTATTAGCTTGTTTTTTACCGGTTACAATTAATAAAGCTGCCATAACATCTTCTAATTCTATTGAATTATTTCTATTTAAATCACCTTTTAAGAAATCTCCAACAACTACATTACACTTAGCACTAAATCCTCCCCATGAAACTGTAATTACTGCTGTTCCTTTAGACTTAGCTGTTACATTACCTTGGCTATCAACATCAGCAACATTTTTATTATTTGAAGACCAAGTAAAGTAAGGATAATCAGTTGAATCTTCTGGAATTAAAGAAACTATTAATTTTTCCTTACGATTAACAGGTAAAAATAATGACGAAGTATTTAATTTAATTCCTGTAGCAGTACAAATTACTTTTATATTATTTATTACTTTTGTATATCCCGTTTGTTTTTCCTTAATAGTAATTGATACAGTTCCTGTTTTAAGAGCTTGAATTGTTCGAGATTCATTATCTATTTTTAAAATACTTTCATCTGAGGAAGTTAATTGATAACTACTAACGGTAGCATTGCTTGGTTTTGTAGTAATAAAGAAATATTTTTTATCACCTTTTTCAAATGTAGTATATTCATTTAATCCAAATCCCGAAAGGACATCTGGATTTGATGATACCCATACATCAGCAGATTCTATTGGAATATTTTGTGCTTGAATAAAAGTAGTAGAATACTCTATCGTAACATTGTCTATTCCTTTAGTAATGCCTGTAAATTTAAACTTTATAGGTTCATCAACAACAAATTGATTATTACTTCTAACTATTAGCTTATATAAATCTGATGGAAGTCGATATATTAATTCTTTTCCAGATACACTAACAGTTGGTTTATAATCTTTTCCTTTATAAGTTAAAGTTAAACTTGCATCAGCACTAAAAGAATAATCATCCATCAATTGTATTGACCAAAACATAGTATCTCCAGCCGAAATAGCTTCCGTTGGCATATACCCTGGTGATGGCCAAGCATAAAAAGGTTCATTATTACCATGATTTGAAGATGTATCATAATATATTGAAACTGCTCCATAACCAGTTTTTTTCCCTTGAATTGGTGTATATCCGAAACTAGTTGATATTGCATACGGATCTAACATAGATAGTCTATGTCCAACATCTGGAAATAAATTATATTCATCATCAACAAATCCTTTAATCATATCGTTGACAGAATCACCATAGCTTACATTTCCCGAATAAGTATCTCCCTCTTCATATTTGGTATTAACACCATAATATGCTTCATTATAAAAATCCTCATTCATATCATCTGGTTTATAAGGGTAATGTGTTAAAGTATTAATAACCGTATCTAATAAAGCACCTTTTTGACTTCGTTGCATTTTTGCAGTATTAAGAGATATACTATTTAATCCTGCTTGCCAACGATAATAATTTAATTGCCTTAAGACATCATTTTTTACTTCATCTTTTAATACGCCCTCATAATAAGGTGATTTATATTTTGGTTCAGAACTAAAAATACTTTTTGAATAATCATATGTATATTTACTATCATTATATTTTTTTAATACTTCATCTTTAGTATATGTAAGAGACTTATGGGTATTTATAACAATATTTTTACTTTTAGTTTCTTCAGTATCATCAAATACAACTAAATATATATCATCGTAATATCCATTTACTTTAGTATATAATACATATAATTTATTACCTCTTTTATATATTTTTTGAATATTTATGTCAGTATCATCTAAAGAATATTTACCTACTAATGAAAAATTATTTTCTGGATTCATTTCATATATGTATGAATCTCTTTGATTAGCTAAATAAGCACTAGTATTAGTCTCATTTATAATTACATCAGATGTATTATATTCAACATCCATTCGTTTATAAGAATAACCAATTTTTGGTTTATCTAAATCTGAAGCATCTAATATCCATATATAACCATGTTGATCTATAGCATAGTTAGATTTATTAAAGTATGTAAGATTTTCAAATGTACCATTTCCAATAATTGTTCCAACATCTTTTGTAAAATGATGACTATCATCTAATACAAAATATGCAGACCAAAACTTATAAGGTGAATAAGTAACAATATTTACTATTAATAAATGTTCGTCATTATTAAGAGAAGATAAAATAATCATATTCGATTGATCCTGAGCTACACTATCTATTAATTTCCCTGTTTTATCATATATTTCTATTGCATTATTATTCTCAATATATAAATTTTGTTCACTATCAAATAAGAAACTTATTCCATGTGCTGTGGAAAATGAAAATGAATGACGATAAACTTCCTTTTTACTTTGCAAATCTATACCAATAAATAATGAACCATTTGAATGCAACAAAAGATATAATATATTATCTTTTAAATAGTAATCATAATTAATAAGTTTTTCATCTTTACTAAAAGTATATATAGTTTCAATATCTTTTGTTACAACATTTAGTCGATATATTTTATCACTATACGTATAATAAGCAAATTCATCATTACTATATATAGAAGTTATAGTATCTATACTTTTTTCTGGAAAAGTAATTAAATTTTTTGTTTTAGCTTTTATATTAAGTGGAATTAATAAAATTAAAAACAAGATTACTCCTAATAATATAATTTTTTTATTTTCTTTTTTCATAAACCCATCTCTTCCCTTTAACAAAAATTACCCATAATTTTTTATTTTCAATTAAATTATACCCCCCCCGAGGCTATTCGTCAATAAAAATTTCATACCAATTTTTACGTTAATTTCAAAGGTAAAAGCATCATTTTATTCAAAGATTTTCATTAT
>CANQZL010000081.1 GCA_947628325.1 uncultured Bacilli bacterium | reverse complement strand
TATATTTCCTTCTTATTTTGGGAATTTCTAATTTAATTCAATACTTTATTTTCATTTTTCAAACAAAAAAGGCTTAAAGCCTTTAAATATCTAATTCAACTATCGTTTGTCCTTCATTTAAACCATCTATATAGTATTTTTTAACGTTTTTCATCTTTTTTAAATGTTCATGAGTAGCTTTTTTTAATGCTCCACTACCCTTTCCATGAATTATGATAATCTTTTTATTATGTAATTTAAGATTGTCCTTTATAAATGATTCAATGACAGCTATACAAGTCAAGGTTGTTTCACCATGTATGTCTAATTTGGGAAGATTAATAGTAAATGGATCTTTAATAATTTTGTTCATATATATTTTTTATTTCTTCTAAGGATGGTATAGCATCAACTGCACCGACTTTAGTCGCTTCTAGTCCAGCAGCAATTACGCCCATTTTAGTAGCTTTTTCAACATCTCCACCATTTACTAAAGTATGGGCAAAGGCTGCTCTAAATATTTGGGCACATCCATAAGTATCGACAACATTTACTTTAAGAGATGGGGTTACTTTTATTTGATTATTTATACAATAAAGTGCTCCTCTTTCTCCTAATGTTACAACAAATTCTGTATTTAAATATTTCTTTTTTAATTTTTGATATAAATTTACTAATGTTGTAGGAACTTGGAAATCTATTTTTATTCCTGATACACTTTCAGCAAATTCCTGAGTGCAAACAACATATTTAGCTTTCCTTAATAATTCAATAACTGGGCTACTGATAATACTTGCATCTAATACTGATAGAGCGCTTGGAAATCTTTCAAGTAAGTTTTTAGCTTGAACAGAATCATAACCATCAACGAATATAAGATCAGGTGTAAAGTCAAAGTCACATTTTTTTAGACTTATGTACTTATCTGATAAATTATATACAGTATGTTTTTTTGTCAAACCATTAATAACAATTACTGAAATTGATGTATCATTGTCGTATGATGGTTCAATATATCTTGTATCCATACGAAGTTTATCGAATTCTTTTCTTACACGTGTTCCGTTTACGTCATTACCAATAACACCTGTAATTGCCGTATTTATACCCCATTTTGCTAAACAACAACCTACAGTTGCAGCTGTTCCTCCAACATTTCCTTTTTTATCAAAAAATTCATTAATAGAACCTTCTTCTGGCATTTTTTCTACTACTAAGTTAATATCATAACTTATTCTTCCTAAACAAATAGATTTAAGCATTCCAATCACCTTTTATTCTTTAATAATTATAATATAAAATATAAATCTTAGCAACTTAAATATTGTATTTAATTTTTATTATTTGTTGGCTTTTTGAAAGATAATTTAGCTTCTTCATAGCTGTTATTTATAAAAATATACTTAGATAAATCAACATTAAATTGCTTTGCTATTTCAATTAATTTCTCTGCTTGAGCATTTTCTATTGTACTTAAGTTTATTATTGCCATAGGAAATCCATTAAACATAGCAGTCCCACAAATATTTATTAAATCTTGTCTTAATTTTTCAATATCAATACTATACATTTATATACTCCTTAATTTTATTAAATTATTATTTTATTTATTTCCTCAATAATTAAATTACCATGAGTTTTGATTTTTATCGGTGAAAGAATATTAGCATTTTTTAGTTATTCTATTGCTTTAGGACTTAATTCAACTAATTTGTCTAGTTCATCATTAGTAAAAATATAATACGCAGGTATTTTCATTTCACTAGCTCTATTTTTTCTAAATAAAATTAGTCTTTCTTTTAAATCATTGTTAAATGAAATAGCTTTGTTATTGCAAAATTTTTCTTTATAAAAATCATAATAATTAATTTTTTCTTTTACAGATAAATTAATATATGTGTTGGCTATTTCTTCCATCCCCTTTTTAGTTTCAAGATAATCATCTTTATTTCTGTGTTCAAACTCGTATTCAATTTGTCTTACTAAAGCATCAGCACGTAAAACTTTATGTTTTATATCAGTTGGTGCATTCTTTGTATTTAAAATTGTTTCGTGATTTGCTGCTACAACTAAAACTCTTCTATAAAAATCGAATTTTTTAGAAGCAAATAATTTTTTTACTGAAGATATTTTGTTTTCCCATATTTTTCTTATTACTTCTCTTTGTGCTTCGACTTGTCTTAAAGGAGAATACATTCCTATTTTTGATTTTTTATCATTTATTATAGTTTCCTTTATAAAGTCTCCTTTTTCTGTTACAGTTATATTTCCAATTAAATTTTTACATTCTATATAGTATATATAAACTGGTGTAATAACTATATAATCTATTTGAGCAGTTAAATCTTCATATTTAAATTTCATATCTCTTAATACATACATTCCTATATGTGCTTTTTTTAATTGATAAGCGATTTCGTTTTCTCCTTCTAATCCTTTTTTTACAATATATAATTGTTTTAATAAATTTTTATTATTTGGATATTCCTCAACTAATTTTTTTAAGGCATTATATTTATCTTGCAATTCACTATTTTCCTTATAAATGATTGTATCTTTAAATCTAAAAGCATCAATTGCCTTATCAATAAATCCCATATGTACCACCAATATCATTATAATACACAAAATATAAATATTTAAATAACTTATTTATAATTGTTTTATTCCATTATATTTTTTGTCTTAAGCGTAATATTACAAAACTTACTTTTTCTTCTTTATTAATAATGATATAATATAATAAATTTTGATTATCTAAATTATTAAGAAGGAATGCATATGTTTAAAAAATTAAGTAATAAAATAAAAGTTTTGGTATTAAGTATTTTATTATTAATAATTTCTACTACTATTATAGTTATAAGTGGTAAAACTTATAATATAAAATTTGATAATATAGATAATTCTTATAAAGTAGATAATTTAATTATTGAAACAACTGATGATCAACAAGTTATTAAATTAACAGATAAAAATCTACAAAATGGAATCCTTTCATTAAGAATTGAAGCTATTAAAACTGGTAAAACATATTTAACTGTTAAAAATGAAAATGAAACTTTTTATAATATAGTTCCTATTTATGTCCATAAATTAGGAATTATAACTATTGATAGTTATTTTGGTAATTGTAATTGCAGTATTTGTATACCAATATCAATTATAATTATTCTTTCATATATTTTGTTTCTAATGATTAAAACATATAAGAATAATATGAAAAGGACTATTTATCAATATAAAAATATAGCGTTTTTAGGTATTATTATATTTTTAATTTTTGTTTTAGTTAACCAAATTTTTACACTTTTTAATTATGAAGGTCTTATTCATACAATTAAAGCAACTATTGAATCTACTTATAATTTTTCAACAACAATATTACCTATTGCTTTTATAACTTTTATATTAGTTAGTATAAGCAATATTGTTTTAATAAAAAAAGAGGGATTTGGAATTCCAAATATTTTAGGAATATTATTGAATATAGGATTTTTAATTATGACTTTTATCCCTCTTATACTTAATAATATATTGCAATCAGCTACTTGGATTGATGTTCATAATGAACAAGGAATTGCATTATATATTCAAGAATTTATAAATCTTTCAATATATGCCATAATATCATATATTGAATGTATTTTACTTAGTACTATTATTTTACAAATTAAAGCATCTAGACAGACACCTTGTTTAAATAAAGATTTTATATTAATTCTTGGATGTATGGTAAAAAAAGATGGAACATTAACTAACTTACTAAAAGGAAGAGTTGATAAAGCAATAGAATTTAGAAATTTACAAAAAGAAAAAACAGGCAAAGATTTAATATTTATTCCATCAGGTGGTCAAGGGCCTGATGAAGTAATATCTGAAGCTCAAGCTATGAAAAATTATTTATTAGAAAAAGGAATAAAAGAAAAGAATATTTTAATAGAAGATAAATCTACAAATACATTTGAAAATATTAAATTTTCTTATAATATAATAAAAAAGAAAAAAAAGAATGCTAATATTGCTTTATCTACTACTAACTATCATATCTTTAGAGCTGGTATAATAGCTACTAAGCAACATATTCCTATTGAATGTGTTGGTGCTAAAACTAAGACATATTTTTGGATAAATGCTTTTATTAGAGAATTTATTGCTACTATTTATTCAGAAAAGAAAAATCATATCTTAATAGTTATTTTAATAATTATTATTGCTTTAATTACAACTATCATCTTTTATTTATCAAACATAATATAAAATAAAATTTTAATTGCAAAAGATTTTTTATAAAACATAATAAAGGACTAAGATTATCTTAGTCTTTAATCATTTATTATTTTGCTTTTTTGAGATTTTCTTTGTCTCCTTACTAACTTGTTTTTCTTTGATCGCAACTTTCCTAAAAATATCATTTGGGATAAATAAGATTAAATTTACAAAATATTATTTTTAAATGATTTATTTACATTTTACTTCATCTCTTCTATCATTTTTTGTTTTAGTTTATCAATATCTACAAAGAAAATTTTTATTCCTCTAGTATGAAGTTCCATCAATTCTTGAAAATTTTTAAGAATAATTTTTTGATATTTTTCTGCTTTAGAACTAATAGGAATAAACCACAAAATATTTTTATCTTTAATTGTAAAATAAGTAGGTCTTTTTCTTCCTCTTTCATGATTTGCATTAAATTATCATCATTAACGATATCAAAATATTTATCTTTGATGTGATATAAATAGCCGGTTTTTATCTCCATTGTCATCAACTCTAGAAATTATAATATCATAATAAAAAAGAAAACTCCATCATGATGATGAAGTTTCTTACATTTTCAACCGGGATCATTTATTACTCGCTAACCACCCGGAAGCGAGAAACATTTTCACACTTTTTCAAGTGCATTTTAAATATACTATATTTTTATGAAAATGTCAAACAGTATACATAAATAGTATATTCATTTTTCAAGTTATTATTTACCTTGTTTTTCTTTGATAGCAGCTTGTACCACTATCTCATTTAGGATAAATAAAATTATATAAAGCTAAGAATTCATTACAGAAAAATAGAATTCTACCCTAAAATAGACCTCCTTACAAAAATCATTTTACATTTATTCCTTGCATAGATAATGTATCATAAAATTATATCTATATAAAACTACTCATCCTATTGAAAAACCATATATTACTAATAGTAATCAGCAAATATTTTAGTTTTTTTTCTAAGTTTCTCCTATTATTATATATGGATATAAATATCATATAATGTCTTCCTTAAAAATTTAGGTGAAAAGAATATATTACTTATATTATATGTTTTTCTTATATATTCAACAAAACCAATTAGAACTGTTGATTTAACGACAAATGTAATATTATTATCATTCATACTTATTACTTTTTTTAATTACGTCTTCATTTGCATTTTCAAATGCCTCTTTGTAATCTAAAGTTGATTTTAAATCAATTTTTTTCAATATATTCATCTCGTATAGGAGAAAAACAATTATTAATCATATTGATTTTTCCTCTACAATATCTAATGCCATTAATTCATTATTCTGTGAAAGCAAAGTTGCCAACGAAAGGACAACATAATCTGTTCCTGCTACTGCAATTTTCATGCTAAAACTCCGTTCTATCTTTTTTTGTATTATATTCTATCAAAATTTTTAGAAACTATTTTTTCAATATTTATCTTTTCATTTTGACTAATTTTATTTGAAATATATGTAAGATATTCGATATTTCCATCTCCACCTCTAATTGGAGATGTAGTTAAATTTTTTATATAAAATCCTTTTTCATTAAAATAACTTATCAAAGAATCAATTATATTAATATGGATATTCTTGTTTAATATTACTCCCTTATATTTAGTAGCAATTTCTTTTCCACATTCAAATTGAGGTTTAATTAAACATATTATATCTATTTTTATTTTTTCTGAATAGATTTTCTCTATAATTTGTTTTAATGAAATAAATGATACATCACAAACTATGGCATCAAGATTACTAAAATATTTACTCTCCAAATCTTTAAAATTAGTTTTTTCATGTAAATCAATTAATTTATTGTTTCTTAATGATTCATGTAACAGATTTGTTCCAACATCTATAGCAATTATTGACGCAACTCCATGTTGAATTGCGCAATCACAAAATCCACCAGTACTTGATCCGATATCCATTATTTTTAGTCCTGTCATATCTATGTTAAATTCTTTAATTGCATGTTCAAGTTTTAAACCGCCTCGAGATACATACTTTAATTTATCATTTTCTTTAATTTCTATTTTATCGTCTTTAGAAACTAAATAATTCATCTTTTCTATTATTTTTCCGTTGCATAAAACTAACTTTGCTTTTATTAATTCTTGTGCTTTTGCTCTTGATGGTACTAGATTTCTAGCAAATAATTCTTTATCTATTCGATTAGTCATATCGAAATGCCTCCCAACTTAATATTATAATTTATTTATTATTTCATCTACGTTTAAACTCTTAATAAACTCTATAACTGATTCGTCTGTAATATCATATTTATAAAATTTAAAATTTTCAAATTTTAAAAATTCCTGAATATTTTTTTCTGACCCTGTTGAAAGATTGCCCAATACAACAATTTTATTATTTTTATCCACTATCAATTTAGATACTATATTGCTACCTATGAATCCTGCTCCACCCGTAATTAAAATTTTCATTTTTACCTCCTGTTGTAACTTATAAATATTTGTCGCCTATAGTTTTTGTTATATTATGAAATTTAAATATTTTTTTAAATAATATTAAAAAAGAGAATAAAAAGCACTGAGTTGCTCTTATTCTCAAAATAAATTAACGTGATATTAATATAAAAATCAAGAACAACCCCCTAAAATTCTTTTATATTATACAAAATGAAATAGAAAAAGTCAATAAATTTAAATTGTTAAGATGTAGTAAACTAGATGTGGGAAAATAAATTTTTTCCAAAATAAAAAGAGAAAACACTCAAAATCTAAAAAC
>CANQZL010000080.1 GCA_947628325.1 uncultured Bacilli bacterium | reverse complement strand
TTACAAGTAGATAAAGTAAGTATTTTATCGTTAATATCTACATCTGTTTTAATAGGAGCAATATTTCTCTTTTTCATAGTATCAAGCCACTCTTGCTTTTCATTTTCATTCTCAAAATTAGTCATCATATAATAACTTTCTTTATTTATAGTATAAATAGAGAATATTTGAAATAACAAATTATCTTTTATTGTTGATAAATTTATTACATAATTATCTTTATTTTTTTGCCATCCATTAGAAAGAACATTTCTTAACGAACCAAATAATGTTCCATCAAGTCTCGAATGCCCATATATAACTGTATTATCATCTAAATTATCTTCATTATTTCGATAGTCCATAAATATCCATCCTGCCAAATTTTTCTTCATATCAAAAGAATGCTTTAAATAATAAGTATTATCTTTAGTTTTAACAACAGGATAATTAACATTAGTATTATTAACATGTATAAAAGCAATTGTCTCTTTATTTATAGCCATTAACGAAGAAAAATCAACATCAATAAAAGGAAAATTAACATAATAGTAATAATTACTATTTATATTACTTGGAGGATTAATCAATTCTCCATCTAAATTAATACTTTTTATATTAATATTTTTTTCTATTTTAGTCTTTATATGTTTAATTTTGGAATTATCAACATACCAATTAAATATAGTATATAATGAGAGGATAATAATTATAAAACACAATATAGCAATAAGATGATTTATTATTTTTCTTCTTCTAGTATCTCTCTTATCAACTATTTGTGTTTTAAAGTATTCTTCTATAGTCATATATCTCTTCATATTTATTCACCTCTTGTATTAATGACTAAAATATTATTATGAAAAAAGGAGTCGATTTATGAAAAGAATTATAATGTTATTATTTATCATTATAATGATGCTAGCGTTATCTCCTAATGTCTTTGCCGCTAGCAATTATGGAACTGTAAAAGACATTACTAGTGATGCTGGAGATTCACTTACATCTGGAAAAGGAACCATTGAAACAAATGGTGACACAACAACCATAAAGTATGGAGTATCAACTTTTAAAATGTTAGAAGAAGATGATAATGCAACGGATGGTAAAAGACCAGGTCCTGCTGCTTGGATAGGTTTTGAAGTTAATGAGCCAACTGACGATAATGATTCAAAATTTAAAGTTACAACACCAGATAGTAAAACAACAGAAGTAAAAGCCTCATTTTATAGAGATTATGTTGGAATTACAACAACAAATCTAAAAAATGCTCTTTTAAGAGGTCAAAAATTAACATATAAATATTCATTTGATTGGAATGAAGATAATAAAAATAATCAATTTGTTATAATTGAAATTGATCCTGAAAAAATTACTTTATTAGATGTTAATGGTAAAGATAAAGTTTGGTCTCCAGAAATCGCCAAAACCATTTTAGAAGAAAACCCCAATACTGGAGATATCAATATATTATTTTACCTAGGTCTTATAACTATAGCTGTAATAGGACTTAGATATTATTTTAAGAAGGCATAAAACAGCCTTTTTTTATGAAAATATTTTTTACATATTACTACTTACTCATTTAATTTTTTTATATTTTCTAATATAATAGAATAGGTGGTAGTATGAACTATTTAGTATTATTTTTATCAATTTTGCCTTCAATTTTATTAGGACAATATATCTATAATAAAGATAAAGTAGAAAAAGAACCAGGTTCCCTTTTAATTAAATTATTCTTACTAGGAATAGTAGCAGTTATAATAACTTTAGCTCTTTCATTAAGTCTTGGTGAAATTTTTCCGATTTTAAATGCCGAAAGAGAAGATGGTTACTTTAAATTATTCATTTCTACTTATATAGGTGTTGGTGTTATTGAAGAAGGATCTAAATGGTTAATGTTAAGGCTGGCTACTTGGAAAAACAAAAATTTTACTCACATCTTTGATGCTCTTGTTTATGCCGCCTTTATATCTTTAGGATTTGCCACAGTTGAAAATGTTTTATATGTAATAAATGGTGGTTTAACAGTAGCAATATTAAGAGCCATTTTATCTGTTCCAGGTCATTTCTTCTTTTCTATTTTTATGGGATATTATTATGGATTAGCTAAACAAGCTGATGTTGCTAACAATTACAAGTTTAAAAATAAAAATATGTTCTTAAGTTTTTTAGTCCCTGTTCTAGTTCACGGAACTTTTGATTATAGTTTATTAACAGAAAATTATATTCTTATATTATTTTACTTTATTTTTGTTATTTTCTTATATATTAAATCTTTTAAAACTATTAAACAATTTTCACGAGTTACCAAATCTTTAAAAGATAAAGTTTGTAGTAAATGTGGAACATTTAGTGACGGCAATTTTTGCCCAAATTGTGGCAATAAACTATAAAAAGGCAATTACTTGCCTTTTTTAAATTTCCATTTCTTTTATAGCTAAAGTAGCTGCTATACTTCCATCACTAACTGCTGTCGTAAGTTGTCTTAAGTCTTTAACTCTCGTATCACCTGCTACATAAATACTCTTTGTTTTAGTATGAACACCATCCAATGTCTTAATATATCCATTATCATCAATATCAACAATATCAGAAAATGCCTCATTACTAGGAATTTGACCTATTGCTATAAAAAGACCATCTATTTTTAATTCCTTACTTTCATTTTGCTTATTTTTAATAGTAATACTTTCTAATTTCTCACTACCATTTATCCTTTCAATCTCAGTATTTAAAATAAAATCAACATTATGTTTATTTTTTAATTCATTAAGATACTTACTTTCTCCTCTGAACTCATCTCTTCTATGTATTAAATAAACTTTGTTTACAATATCAGCTAAATATAGAGCATCTTCTAATGCTGTATTTCCTCCACCTACTACTGCAACTATTTTATCTTTATACAAGTTACCATCACAAGTTGCACAATAAGAAACTCCTTTACCTATTAATTTTTCTTCATTATCAATATTTAATTTTCTATTAATAGCTCCCGTAGCAATTATAACAGCTCTACCTTGATATTTACTTTTATTAGTTATTACTATCTTATCTTTTTCAATTTTATTAACTATTTCGTACTTGATTATTCCTCCAAGTTTTAACACTTGATTATATAAATTTGTTGCAAAGTCAAAACCAGATATTCTATCTATTCCAGGATAATTTTCTATTACATTAGCATTAATAATCTGTCCACCATAACATTTAGCTTCTAAAATTAAAACTTTCTTATTAGCTCTTAATGCATATAAAGCACTAGTTAACCCTGCTGGTCCTGCTCCTACAATAATTAAATCATACATTGTATCACCTAGTTTTGTTGATATATTTGTTGCCCTTTTATTAAATCATAATTAACTAACTTATCACTATCTAAATTCTCATTATACATATTTACTGCTGTAATCTGACTATTCTCATATGTTATATAGTAATATATACCTTTATCCATATTACAACAAGAACTATAAATAGTTATTTCATATTTATCTTCTCCCATATGTACACATCCTCTTTGTTGATAAACTGATTCTAAAATATGAAAGAATTGACTTATACTTTCAGACTCACTATCACCTGATAAAGAATTCATTTTAGTAAATACTGCTTTAACAAATCTTGAGGCAGAAGATAAATCTCCAGGTAATCCTAAACCACCCATTCCTCTACTATATGGTACCAAATCTAAATTCTTTGAAAAATTATTAGCTGGTTGTTCTATAGACAATCCCATATAGTTATTTAAATTAAACATATGAATATCAAAAGTAGGATTATTAGTAAGAATTCCTACTGGATTATCATAAACTTTTAATCCATCTTTAACACTTTCTACAGTAATAGAACACTCTTTGTCAGCTATAATCCAATGTAATGGTGAAGCTGGAAGTTCATCACTAAAATTTATATTTGCAATATTAATATTATCTAATAATTTTTTTGCTTCAGCTATATTAGAACATTGTGATAGTATCCAAGGTATAAATTCAAAAGGAGCTATATTATCTTTATTACTTTGTTCTTCTTTATAATCAGCATTAAGTGGAAAATTTAATCCTGCCATACCTAACCCCTTTTCATTAATAGCATCATAATATAAAGGGTAATCATTAGCTACATAAGCCATTCCAATAATCGCATAATGATTGTTTAATTTTTTTGCCTTTCTAAAATTTAAAGGATAATTTCTAGGTGTTATTGTTACTGTTTCTTTATAAGAATATTCTAAATCTAAATTCCTCCCAAAATAATGATCTTTAGTATAATAAGTTGCTGCTGTACACATAATTATTCCTCCTTAACAATTAACTTATATTTTTATTATACTATAAATTATAAATATAATTTAAAAAATAAAAGTAAATCAACCAAGATTTACTTTTAAAATTATGATATTAATATTTAAGAATACAAATATTTTTTATTACAATGTTTTACTAGCACTCAATTCTTTAGCATGTTGATATTCTTTATCATAGGCTAGAAGATTAAACACTCCACCATTACTTAAAACACCAGCATCTCTTTGTGCTTCTCTTAAATTTACAAAAGCTTGAGCAATTTCTAAGTCATTCCCACTTTGCAAAGCTTTATTATAATTTTCTAACAGATTTTCTAAAACTCCTGATAAAGGAATATTTGTTCCAAAGTTAGCATTAATATGTTGTCTAAAATTATCAGCAGTTCCATTAGCTAAAATATTATTTCTAAAACACTCTAAATCTTGTGAAGTAAGACCTAATTTATTCATTAATATTCCAAAAGGTCCACTACGAAAATCTATAACAGCATTATCAAAATTTTTAATAAATTCATTTTTATTGCTTTCAATAAATTTAATAAGAGCATTTGTATCAGCACCTATTTCAATAGTAGTTACCTCATCAATAAAATCTAAATAATTTTGTAAATTTTGAGCTGACATAATAAGTGATGTCTTTTTAGAATCACTATTATTACCTATATGCATCTCATACATAACATTACCTAAAACATGTGATATTTCACTAGCTAGTTCTTCTTTCAATTCCTCAAAAGTTTTCATATTATAACACCTCTTATTTAATATTATCATAATTTATTAAGATAAACTAAATATAGAAATTAATTTTACACTTACTTTTCTTATCCCTTAACTAAATCATTCATAAAATTTATATATCTTGCTATTAAATTATTAGGTTGTCTATTATTTATAATATCTTTAGCTAACGTAATATTATCTGTAATAATATTATCAACATTTAAATCTATCATCTTATCAATATTTTCTTTAGTATTAATCGTCCAAACATATAATTCTTTTCCAGCTTTATGTACATTATTTACTAGAACTTTCGTAGCACTTGAAGCTTCAATACTAAAATTATCAGCAGCATCTAATTGCATAATATCTCCATAAGCCAAACTCATTACATAAACAGTTTTTACTACTGTACTATAATTTTTAACATTTTCTAATACTTCATAAACTTGTGAAGTAATAACACACATATCTTGAAAAGAATATTTATTAATTATATCTATAACATCTTTTTCAAAATCAACTTCATTACCAGTAGGTTTTAATTCAATATTTAATTTAATATTATTTTCTTTAGCAAATTTAACAACATCTTCAAATAAAGGTATTCTTTCATAACTAAATTTTTCATCTAGAAAACTACCAGCATCTAAATCTTTTATTTCATCATAAGTAGTTTCCCAAGTATTTTTATTAACACCAGTTGTTCTTTTTAAATTCGTATCATGTAGTACTATTATCTTTCTATCTTTTGTTTGTTGTACATCAAGTTCTATCCAATCAGCACCCATTTCCTTAGCACCCACAAAAGCACTCATTGTATTTTCAGGATACATTATCGAAGCACCACGATGAGCTGTTACTTCAAGAACTCTTTCATAATCAACATTTACTTTAAATTCTCCCTTTAAAACCAAATAAGTCATAAGCGTACAACTAATTAAAACCAAAACTCCCATAACATATTTAAATATTTTAAATCCTTTATTACTCTTCTTTATTTCTTTATTATCAATTTTTATATGTTTAATTTCCTCATTATTTTTTTCTTTATGTTTATAATATAAAACACTAATACATCCATAACTAATTGGTGTAGATAATAATGTTAAAATAACAAAAATAACAGCAATAAATAACCAAATAATAGTATATGTAATACTACCTAATATGTTAATATTTTTAAATACTTTAGATAATAATACTAATAAAGTAATTCCTCCCACAATAAATATAAAGTATGTAATACCTAAAACTAACTGTGTAATAGCAATACTTACTAAATCCTTTATCTTATGTTTATTACTAAGTTTAGAACTACTTAAACGAGCCTCTTTAAATGTTTTATCTTCTAATATAAAATAATGAGTAGTATATAACCATTTTAAAAGAATAAAAATTAAGAATACAACAAGTATTAAATAAAGAATAGATAATAAAGTATTATGAGTAATATAATCCATTATAAATTCTGGTATAGATATACTACTTATAAATCCTGCAGATATACCAGAGTGTAAAAATGGTATTAAAAAGATAATCATAAAAGTAATTAAAAAATTCTTTTTCTTAAATACTTTAAATGCTTTATTAATAGCTATAATAAAAGCTTCTTTAATAGATACTTTTTTCTTTTGATAAGAACAATCTAAAATAATTATTACTGTACTTATATCTATTAAAGTATAAAAAGTCATAAAAATTAATAAAATAAGAATCATAATAATAGTAAGAGGATTTATAAGAAAACTTATAACGTTTTCAAAAGTCAAATAGTCATATCCTGTTACTTTAACAATTAAATTAAATATCTTTAAAAATAATGGTACAAAGATAATCCCTGTTAATAATTTATAAATAATTTCAAAACCAATTAATGTTTTTAAATTATATTTAATTAAACCCTTTACTTTAGTCTTTTTTTCCATACTATCACTCACTTCTTCTACAATTATATCATACAAAAAATAGATTATAATAATCTATCTTTTATCTTCT
>CANQZL010000079.1 GCA_947628325.1 uncultured Bacilli bacterium | reverse complement strand
ATAGCTGTTATAAAAAAACAAGTTAAAATGCGTAAAGATAGCATTACTGAATATGAAAAATATGGTAAAACGGCTGAAGTAGAAAGTTTAAATAAAGAAATTGAATGTCTATCAAAATATCTTCCTGAAGAACTTAGTGAAGAAGAAATATCTAAAGTTTTAGATGAAGTATTTGAAACTATTAAACCAGAAAGTATTAAAGATATGGGCAAAGTTATGAAAGAAGCTACTACTAGATTAGGATCTTCTGCTGATATGTCATTAGTAAGTTCTTTAGTAAAAGAAAGATTAAGTAAATAAGATGATTTATTCATCTTTTTTTAATAAAGTTAAAATTCTAAAATAAAGAAAATAATAAATATTAACTTTTCTCATATATTTAACTAGGTGATTAAGATTATGATAATAGATAATATTAAAAATATTTTTCAAAACGAAGCATATAGTATAAATTTAGCAAATAATAAAATATATATTAATAATTATGAAAAACTATTATCAATAACAGATAAACAAATAATTATAAGTTTTAAATCTTTTACATTAATGATTAAAGGATTAGACTTTAAAATAGTTAAAATGCTTGATAAAGAAGTATTATTTAATGGTCAAATAGAAAGTATAAATTATAACTATAATTAATTTAGTAGATTTAAGTATTAAGACTAAATCACCTAATAAGACCATTAAATATATAAGAAATATGCATATAAATATTTATAATATCAAATATGATAAAGATAAAATAATAATAAGAGTTAATAATAACGAAATAAATAAAATAAGTAAGTTTTTTGATATAGAAATAATTAATTATTATGGTGAAAAGAAAATAATTAATTATTTTAAACATAATATTTTATCTTTTATATTTCTTAGTATAATTATCTTTCTAATTTTTCTTTTTACAAGAATAATAATAGATATCGATGTTATAACTGAAAATAATAATTTAGAAAGTTATATATTAAATGAATTAGATAAAAATGGTATTAAAAAATATACTCTTATAAAAAATAATCAAAAATTAAATGAAATAAAAAAAATAATATTAAGTAATAATAAAGACTTAATAGAGTGGATGAATATTGAACGTCAAGGTATGAAATATATTATAAATATAGAACCAAAAGTATCAAAAAACAAAAAAGATGAAAAGACTTATTGTAATATTGTTTCTTTAAAAGATAGTGTAATTACCCGTATTATAACTAGTGAAGGTATGGAATTAGTTGACGTCAATGATTCCGTTAAAAAAGGTGATATTCTAATTTCTGGGGATATAAAATTTAATGAAGAAGTAAAAAAACAAGTATGTGCTTCAGGAACTGTCTATGGTAGGACTTGGTATACAGTCAATTTAACACTACCCAAAAGTTATGAATATGTAAAAAAATTAAATAAGTTTCGCTATAATCTTCTTTTAAAATTTAATAATAAATCATACAAAATATTTAAAAGTCGTCTAAAAAATTATAAACCTGAAGATAAAAAAATCCTTAATTTTTGGGGCTTTGAACTATATCTTCAAAAAGAAGTAGAAGTAAATATAACTAAAAAAGATTATAATGATAACGAACTTAATGAAAATATAAATAAAATGGTTTTAGAAAAGCTAAGTCATACTTTAAATGGCGAATATAAGATAATTGACCAAAAAGTTTTGAAAAAAGATATAAATGATAGTAAAATAAATATGGAGTTATTCATTGTGGCAGAAGAAGAAATTGGTACAGTTTCAACTACTAAAATAAATGAAGAAAATAAAGAGTAGGAGATATGTTATGGACAAATTATCGACGTTTTATAATACATTTTATTGGGCAATAAAAAATACTTGGCCAATGTTAACTCTATTTGTTGTTATTTTAGTAGTCTTAAAACTAACAAGAGTAATAATAAATCATGATAAATTTGTCTTTTATAAAGAATTTTATAATCTTCTCTTTATAGTCTATATTTTATTACTTTATTTTCTCCTTTTAAGTACTGAAAATGCTGCTTTTGGAGTTAATTTAATTCCCTTTAGAGAAATGACTCGTTATAAAATTGGTTCTAAATTATTTTATTATAATGTCATAGGCAACATTGTCTTATTTATACCATTTGGTTATTTTGTATCAGATCATATTAAAGCTAAAAAAACTCATCAAATAATAATAGTTACTTTATTAATCAGTTTGACAGCCGAATTTATCCAGTATTATATTGGTCGAGCTTTTGATGTTGATGATATTATTTTAAATGTATTAGGTTCAATAATTGGTTTTATGATATATATTAGTTTAAAAGCTATTAAAAATCATTTGCCTAGCTTTTTACAGAATAATATATTTTATAATATATTAGCTATTTTAGTACTTATAATAGTTGTTTTAATATTTTGCAATATATGGGGTGTTAAATTATGGTAGATTGTGATTATACAATAGTAGATAATGATTTATATAAAGATTATGATTACTTAGATAGTCTTATTAAACATACATTATTTCATGAGAAAGTTAATAATGCTATATTTTCTATTATTTTTGTTAATGATGAAGAAATACATAAAATAAATAAGAAATATCGTAATGTTGATAGAGTAACAGATGTTATTTCATTTGCATTTGAAGATAATGAAGATATATTGTATAATAATATAAGAGTGCTTGGCGATATTTATATATGTATTCCTCAAATGCAAAGACAAGCTAAAGAATATGGTCATAGTGAGAAAAGGGAATTATCATTTTTAGTAGTTCATGGTTTATTACATTTACTAGGTTATGACCATATGAATAAAGATGATGAAGAAGAAATGTTTTCATTGCAGGAGTTGATGTTAAATGACGAAAATATCAAGAGATGATATAAAAAAACGTGGTTTTGGTCGTTTTGTTAAAAGTTTTTCTTATTCAATAGATGGTTTAAAATATGCTTATAAATATGAACAAAGTATGTTGATTCATGTTATAGCAACAGTTGCCGTTATTCTAGCTAACTTTTTTTTCAAAGTAAAAGGTTTTGAATGGCTAATTAGTTTACTTGCTATAGGAATGGTTTTGTCTGCTGAACTTATTAATACAGCTATTGAAGCCGTTGTTGATTTAGTAACATTAGAAATTCATCCTTTAGCTAAGATTGCTAAGGACTGTGGTAGTGCGGCAACATTTGTTTTAGCAATGATGGCAGCAGCTATTGGAATTGTTATTTATTGGCCATATCTTATGGAATTTTTAGGAGTCTAAATGAGAAGTGGTTTTGTAAGTCTTATTGGAAGACCTAATGTTGGTAAATCTACATTATTAAATTCTATAGTTAATCAAAAAATTGCCATTACATCAAACAAACCTCAAACAACTAGAAATATAATTCAAGGTATATATAATGAAGATGGATATCAAATAGTATTTGTTGATACTCCTGGTATTCATAAACCTTATGATAAATTTGGTAAAGTCTTAAATAAAGAAGCTCAAAGTTTAATTAAAGATGTTGATGTTATACTATTTGTTGTCGATGCTAAAGCAGGAATAGGTCCTGGCGATAAAAAAATAATTAGCTCATTATCTAATACTGATGCTAAAGTAATTCTAATTTTAAATAAAATAGATCGTATGAATAATAATGAGATAATAGCAGCAATTAATGAATATAAAGACTTATTTGATTTTGCTGAAATAGTTCCTGTATCAGCCATTCAAAATAGTAATATATCTACCTTAATAAATGTTATTAAAAAGTACTTAACAGATGATATGAGATATTTTTCTGATGATATGGTAACAACTAATACCATAAGTTTTCTAGTAAGTGAATTTGTAAGAGAAAAATTATTTAGAATGACGGAAGAAGAAGTCCCTCATAGTATAACTTGTATTACATCTAAATATGAAGATACTAAAAATATTGTTAATATTACAGTTGATATTATAGTTGATCGTGATTCAATTAAGAAAATTGTTATTGGTAGAGAGGGCTCTTTATTAAAAGCCGTAGGTATAGAAGCTCGTAAAGATATCGAAGCTTTATTAGGTAAAAAGGTCTATCTGGAATTATATGTCAAAACAATTAAGAATTGGCGTGATAAAGAAAGATATTTAAATGAATTAGGTTTTAATGAAAAAGATTTAATATAAGTGAATAAAACTAATAAAAAGTACCCATTATATAAATAAGAAAGGATGGGTCTTTTTATGAATAAAAAAGAAGCCTGGGAATTATTTAAAAAGACTGGTAAAATAGAATATTATTTAATGTATAAAGGAAAAAAATAGAAGTGGTAATATGATAAGTAGATTTGAAGGTATAATAATAAAAGAAACACCATATGGTGATAATTCTAAAGTAATTAATATTTTAACAAAAGAACAAGGTATAATAGGGGTAATGTGTAATAATGTTAAAAGTATTAAAAATCCTTTACGTACAAAAACTTTAAAATTTACTTATGGATATTTTCATTTAAATTATAATCTCAATAATAAATTATCTAAATTAATAGATGTTGATATAATAAATAATTTAAATAATATTAAAAATGATATCTCTTTAATAAGTTATATGTCATATATAAGTGATTTAACTTATCAAGTATTCAAACAAAATGATAATCAAGAAATATATAATTTATTTATTAGTACAATCTTAAAAATGAATGAAAAACAAAATCCTTTAATATTAACTAATATTTTAGAATTAAAATATTTAGAATATCTTGGTATTGGTTTAAATTTAGATTCTTGTATTAAATGTGGTAATAAAACTAAAATAGTAACTTTAGATCCTGATGAAGGAGGATTTATTTGCCAAGATTGTTATCTAGATGAAAAAATAATGTCTCCAAAAGCTATTAAATTAATAAGAATGTACTATTTAATTGATATAAATTCAATAAGCGATATTAAAATAAGTGATAGTATCGCCTTAGAAATAAATTACTTTTTAGATAAATATTATGAAAGATATACTGGTTTATATTTAAAAAGTAAAGAATTTTTAAAGAAGATAGCTAACTTAGTTTAATATCTTTTTTAATTGCTAAAAAAATAATAATCTGATATGATAAGCATATAAAATGGTGATAATATGGCTGAAATTGATATGTTAAAATACAAAAGGCAGCTAGAATTAAAGGAATTAGAAAGATTAAGAAAAGAAGGTAGATTAAATCATCTTATTATTCTATCATCAGAAATACCTATGGGTATATTCTTCTTCATTTTATTTCGTGAATTCCCCCTAATGTTAATACCTTGTTTTAATATGTCATTAAGTGGTTATCTTAGTACCAAAAAATTCTTAAAAGAAAATTTTGATAAAATGAATATATACTATAAAATATATGAGAAACTTATAAAAACAGAAACTTATAATGACTGTTATGTTAATTATTTATCTTTTATAGATCAATTTGCTACTTTTTTAAAACAATTTGGTTTTAAATCTTCACAAGAAGCTATTCCTTTTATTCAAAAAATAATTGATAGTGGTTATCTATCAGTAAGAGGGGAAAATAAAGCAATTTCTTATCACTTTGGTAAAGATTATATATATGAATTACTTGGTACGAGGGTTTTATCAGGTACTTTTTCCTGTCGTCATTCCGTAAGCTTTATTTCTGATATTATGAATACTCTTGGTTATAAAGCTGAACCAATATTAGCTAAAAAGACTACTAATCCTCTTCTTTTAAAAGATTCGAAAACTTTAATATATGATCATACAATTTTAGGCATTGAAACAGAAAATGGTAAATATGCATATTGTAGTGTTGCCAAAGAATTCTATTCTAAAGTAGAAACTTCTATTAAAATAGGAGGTATATCTTTAAATACAGAAAGAATATTAGATAATTTAGAAAAAACATTTAAAAATTTTCCAGTCTTATATGAACTATTACTTACAAAGAGACGTGATTTAGAAAGTAGTGAAAGATACTTAGTTGAACCATTACTAAATTCTTTACTTAAATCTCTTAATGATGATAGTTATTATATAATAAAATATCTAGGTAAATGGCCTAATGTTAAACCAGAAATAGCATTTATACCAAGTGAAGTCTTAGATAAACAACAAATAGATTCCTATATAAAAGAAGCAGATAATCTTTTTAATGAAAATATTGATTTAATAGAATGGTTAGCTAAAGATACACAAGAATTAAGAAATGATATTACTTCTAAAAGTCTTACTCTTTGTCCATATAGTAAATTACCTATAAGAAAATGGCAAGTTAAATAATAGATAAATTTGCTATTTTCTTTTTTATTTGATATTCTATGTTCAATTAAGAAGGGGTTTTATGGAAAGTATTGATATAAAAAAATATAAAGATATAATGCATATAAAAGGATTTTCTCTAGATACTTTAAATGTTTTTTTAACAGGAGCTTTTTTAGGAAGTAATGCCTTTAGTTTATTAAATGGATCAAAGAGTTCTATAATAGCAATGTCTAGTATTTCTATCCTTTCTTTAGTAACTTTAAAAAATCGTTGGAAACAAGACTATGAATATCAAGATGTTTTAAGTCTTTTAAGAAAAACAGATACATATAATGAATTAGTAGTTAATTATAATAACTATATTAATGAATTAGCACAATTTATTAAGTCTTTTGGCTTTTCTTCAGTAAATGAAACTTTATTATTTATGACTGAATTACTTAATGGAGGCTACTTATCAGTTCCTTTAAATTTTCAATATAAAAAGTTTACTCATGAAGAATCGGATATTCCAGAATTAATGGGCGCCAAAGTTTTATCTGGATACGGAGTATGTCGTCATATTTCAACCCTTTTATATGATGTTTGTAAAAGACTTGATTTACCAGTATATTATCTTAAATGTAATATTCCTAATGATTTAAGAAAAAGTGCTTTTAATACATGTAATCATGCTGTTTTACTAATCGTTGATAATAATCAAAAGTATATTTATTGTCCAACAAGTGATTATTTTTATTCAAAAGTTAATCAGTCTAATCAGATTAAAGAAGAAAAATATAGAACTAGAGCTTTTCAAAGAGTCTTACCAGATCCTCGTATTGTATCTTACCTAACTGCTTATAAAATAACTGATTCTAATAACACAGATTTTAAAAATATTGAAGAAGCTATTTTTAAAATGCCTACCAAAGAAATAGAGTATGATGAAGTAGCAGATTTAAAAAATAAAGTAAGTTCTTTAGTATCAGCTGAACAAGAAGATATACTAGATTTT
>CANQZL010000078.1 GCA_947628325.1 uncultured Bacilli bacterium | reverse complement strand
CATTCTTTTATAAAATGTTTAATATATTCCATTTTATTTTCAATGTCTTTAACTAGAGCAATTTGATTACGAGCTCTATCTAAGTTATGTTTTTCATAATTTATTTTAAAATAAGTATCACCATTTATATAATCATTTAAAAATCTTATAGCTAATTCTAAAGTAATTATTCTTATAGATTCTGCCATTAAAGATAATTCTTCATAAGTAATATTATTTGCTACTTCACTTAAAAATCCTTCCGTATAGGCCTCAAATAATTTTAAATCTAAAGTAACCTTGCTCAAATCTGTTTCATCTTCTTTAGCACTAGCAGCCGTAGATCTAACTCCATCGCCATAGTCAAATAACATACTACCAGGCATAACGGTATCTAAATCAATAACTGCTAAATAATCGCCAGTCTTTTTGTTCATCATAACATTATTTACTTTAGTATCATTATGAGTAACTCTTAAAGGAATAGCTTCCGTACCTAATTGTTCAGTAATTAAAGAACATATTTCTTCACGCATTAAAATAAATACTATTTCAGGAGCTACCTCTAAAGCACGTCCTTCAGAATCAACTTTAATATCATCCATTAGTTGTTTAAATCTCTTATCAGTTATATGAAAATCTTTAATTGTTTCAGTAAGTCTTTTAATTGGATAATTAGTAAGTAGTCTTTGAAAATTACCAAAGGCTTTACCAGTATTATATACTATATTAGAATCTGTAGAAGTATCATAAGATATAGCATTATCAATATATTCATATACTCTATAATAACGTCTTTCACCAGGATGAACTTCAATATAACATAATAATTTATTATTTTTAGTTTTTATAACTCTTAGAACTTTATGAGTAGTATCTCCTTCTTTTTGCATTTGAATATCTAAATAGTTAGTTACATCTTCAATATTTTTCATTAGTTTATATGGTTCTTGAAAAACATTAGTATTAATTCTTTGTACAAGATATTTACTTTTTTTATTATTTTTATCTTTTATTGTTACAACATAAGTACTATTGATATTCCCTGAATCATTTTCATTAATATCAATTACTTTACCTTCAATGTTAAAGTTTTCTATTATTTTTTCAATCATAAATCCTCCACTATTTGATTTTAGTATATTACTTAAAATAGATAAATACAATAAAAAGAAGGATTTTAATATTGATTGCTTAACTAAAAAATAATATAATTAAGAATAGGAAGGAGTATGTATGAATAAATTAAAAATTAGTCCTGGGTTGGCTGGAATAGTTTTATTAGCTTGTTTATTCTCTGGATGGCAAACTTTATTAATTGTAGTAATATTAATGTTATTATTTTGTGATGTTGATGATAAAATTAAAAATTTAATTACAAAAATAGTAGCATTCTATGCAGCATTGACTATTTTTTCTACAGCTTGGAGTTTATTAACTGATGCTTTTGATGTTGCTGTTGGAATATTTAATAAGGTTTTAGCAACAATTAATTCTTATTTAGGATATGCTAATCAATTAGATGTTAGTGGAATAAATAATTATGTTTTAACTCCACTTACTAATCTAGTTAATATAGCAGATAGTATTGTTGTTTATTTACTTGCTTTAATTAAATTTATGTTTATTATAACTACAATTAAGAATCAACCAGTTAAAGAAAATGCTGTTATTAATAAGATTAATGAATTTGTTACAAAAATAATTAATTATATTAATAATCTTGATTTTGGTACTCCAGTAACAGCTAATGCAAATAATGTTAATCCAGTACAAAACACAACAACTCAAACTAGTAGTGTAGTTCAACCAAGTAATGTTGTTAATCCTATCGTTCAAGAAAAGGATGTAACAAGTTCTACAAATGAGGAAACTCATGCTGTAAGTGAAAGTGAACAACCAAAGGAAGAACAAACACCACAAAGTTAAAATATAGTA
This sequence comes from uncultured Bacilli bacterium, assembly GCA_947628325.1. Taxonomy (GTDB): domain Bacteria; phylum Bacillota_I; class Bacilli_A; order RF39; family UBA660; genus Coprovivens. Next base: position 5,319 of record CANQZL010000078.1, on the reverse strand, counting down.
AATTAATACTATATTTTTTTATTTAAGAAATAAGAAACATTATATTTAATTAAATATCTTTTAGTACTAGTAGTATTAAATCCTCTTTTAAATATATATTCTTTATTTTGGGGTAATTTATTATTAGCAAGATATTCTTGGAATAAATTTAAATATATATCTAAGTTAATTTTATTGTCTTGATTACTTAAAACTATTATTTTATTAAGAATATGACTTATAATTATTTCTAGTAAACTATTATTATTTTTTAATACATAATAATAGTTTTTTATTATTTCTTGATTTATATCATTATTATCTTTTTTTATATTTTTTAATTTATTTTTTATACTAATAAGTTCTTCATTAAGTTTAATATTTTTATTATTAAAGTCTTCAATTGAAATAGTTCCTTCAATATTTAAATCTAGTAATCTATCTTTTTTTTGTTTTATTTTTATTTCTTTATTAATTAAATTTCTTATTAAAGTATCATTATTAGAAATATTTTGATAAATTTTTAAAAGAATACTTAGAGAATCATCAATACTTATATTTAATAATTTAATTAATTCTTTAAATATTTCATATATTTCAGATTGTCTAATATTTTGATTAGGACAAGATAGTTTACCATTTTTTAAATGTCTTGAACATACCCATGTTGTATCATCATTGGCTTTAAGTTGTTTTCGGCGATGAAATAATTCATTATCATAATAACAATATATTTTAGAACTTAGGACATATCTATTTTGAAAAGATATTTTTTTATTTCTTTTGCGACTATTTATTTTTATATTAGCTTTATTCCATAAATATTCATCTATAATAGGAGGTATCTTTATATTATCTTTATATATTATCCAGTTATCTTGAGGAAAGTGTTTTATTTTTTTAGTCATATAATCTATTACTTCACTCTTCTTACCACAATAATAGCCTTTATATTTAATATTTTGAATCATTCTTGATATAGTAGTTGTTGACCATTTCTTATTTTGAGAAGTTAGTATATTTTCTTTATTAAGAAGATTAACTATTTGATTTAAAGATTTATTTTCTAAAACATATTCTTTAAAGATTCTTTTAACTATTAAGGCTTCTTTTTCAATGATTTTTAAATTACCAGATAATTTGTCTTTTTTATATCCATATAACATATCATTACCTAAAATATGACCATTTTTAATAGAACGATTCATACCAAATTTAACTCTATCAGATAACTTTCTTATTTCATCTTGAGCCATAGAAGCCATAATAGTAAGGCGAAGTTCTGAATCAGGCAATAAAGTATTAATATTATCATTAACAAATAATACAGCTACTCCATTATTTAATAGTTCCCTTGTATACTTAATACTATCTAAAGTATTTCTTGAAAATCTTGAAATTTCTTTTGTAATAATAAAATCAAATTTATCGTTATGAGCATCATTAATCATCTTCATAAAACTAGTTCTTTTAAAATCGGTTGTCCCACTAATACCTTCATCGACATAGCCTTCTATATATGTCCAAGACGGATTATTTATTATCATATCTTTAAAATGTTCTACTTGATTTAATAAAGATGATTTTTGTTCTTCATGATCTGTAGATACTCTTGAATATGTAGTAACTCTTAATTTTAAATCACTTAAAGGTATTCCCATATTAAGTTGTTTTCTAATATTATATAAATTCATAATCTTCTTATTTACTTAATAATTTTAATAAATTGGTTTCAGCTAGGGAGAAATAATTATATGGTATTAAATTATTTTCATACATTTTTTTATTTAAAAATAAGGCTAAGTGGATATATATTTCTTCATGAGAATTAATATTATTTATAAGCAATTTTCCTTTCTAATATAAAATATGATATATATATGAGATTAGAACTTTTTTATTGTTACACTAAGTGAACCTAATGCTACAAAGTTAGAAAAAGAAGGATTAGGATATGTTGTTGGTAGTATAGGAAAATTATCTGGGGAGATGCCATATACAGCATTTTATGCTAGAAAAAGTTATATTGAAAAAAATGAAGATATTATTAAAAAATTTAATAAGGCTATAAATAAGGGGATTGAATATGTTAATAATCATTCTGATAAAGAGGTAGCTGAAATAATATTAAAACAATTTCCTGATAGTTCACTTAATGATGCTATTGCTATAGTTAAAAGATATAGAGAAGCAGATTCATGGCTTAGTAATACAACTATTACAGAGGAAAGTTATAAAAATTTAGAGAATATAATGATAGATAATGATTTACTTGATGACTATGTTCCTTTTGATAAATTAGTAATTAATTTAAATGAGTAAAATATTACAAGTTATAAAAATAGGTAAAAAGTATAATACCATTAATGGTGAAATAGAAGCTATAAAAGATATAAGTTTTGATATAAATGAAGGAGAATTTGTAGCGATAGTAGGAACTTCTGGATGTGGGAAGAGTACTCTTTTATCAATAATTTCTGGTTTACTTAAACAAAGTAAGGGAGAAGTTAAATATAATATTGATAATCCTGTTATCGGATATATGTTACAAGAAGATGCATTATTTGAACATTTAAAAATTAAAGATAATGTTTTATTAGGTTTAAAAATTCAAAATAAGTTAAATAAAGAAACTAAAAATTTTGCTCTTAATCTGTTAAAAAAATATAATTTAGAAAAATTTATTGATAAAAAACCAAGTGAACTTTCTGGTGGGATGAAACAAAGAGTTGCTTTAATTAGAACACTTGCTATTAATCCAGATATTCTTTTCTTAGATGAACCTTTTTCAGCATTAGATAGTAGTACTAGCTTACTGGTAAGTGATGATGTCTATAAAATGATTAAAGAATCTGGTAAAACAACAATAATGGTTACTCATGATATAGCTTCAGCAATAAGTATGGCAGATAAAGTAATTGTTTTAAGTAAAAGTCCTTCAGTAGTAAAAAATATACATGAAATAAATTTTGAAAATAAAGATATACCTACAATAAATAGACAAAATGAAAAATTTCATTACTACTATGAATTAATATGGAAAGATTTAGACGATGCTCTCGAATGAACAAAAAGAATTTATAAAAAAATATAAAAAAAAGAAAAGAATAATTTTATTAATACAATTATTAATTATAGTAGTATTTTTTATTACTTGGGAATTACTAAGTAAATATAATATTATTAATTCTTTTATTTTTAGTAGTCCTTCTAAAGTAATAAAAACTATTTATAAGTTATATCTTGATAATAATTTATTTAAACATATATGGGTTACTATTTATGAAACATTAATATCATTTAGTATAGGTTTAATAATAAGTTTAATTATTTCGATATTGTTATATTTATATAATGGGTTTTATAAAGTAATGGATCCTTTTCTAACTTGTTTAAATTCTTTACCAAAGGTAGCTCTAGGACCAATGATAATTATTGTAGCAGGAGCTAATATTAAAAGTATTATTGTAATGGCAGTACTTATTAATGTTATAGTTAGTACTGTAGTAATTACTAATGGATTTTATAATACAGATAAAATTAAGTTAAAATTAATGGCTTCTTTTAAAGCTAATAAATATCAAGTATTAAAGTATTTAGTTATACCAAGTTCTTATAAAACGATTATTTCATCTTTTAAATTGGGAATAAGTATGAGTTTGATTGGGGTTATATCGGGAGAATTTTTAGTAAGTCGTGAAGGATTAGGATATTTAATAATATATGGAACTCAAGTATTTAATTTAGATTTGGTAATAAGTGGTATTTTACTTTTAATAGTTATATCTTATATTCTTTATAAATTAGTAGAATATTTAGAAAAAAAATTATTAAGTTAAGGTAAATAAAAGGATACTAATGATGTAAAAATAAAAACTAAAATTAGACATCATAGTAGTCCTTTTTCTTTATTCATTAATTTACTTCTTTGATGTTACGTGATATACTTTATTAGAATAGTTGGTGATTAAAATGGGGCAAAAGAAAAAAGATAAAAAAGTATTAGATAATAAGTGTCCAAGTTGTAAAGCACCTATTTTTTTTAATCCTAAATTAGGTAAATGGAAATGTGAATATTGTGATAGTGAATTTACTATTGAAGATATGAAAAAGTATACTAATGCTGGGAAAGATGAAAATAATAATGTTGAAGAAGACACAACTAATTATGTATCTTATAAATGTGAAAACTGTGGAGCTGAAATAGTTACTGACGAGCAAACTGCAGCAACATTTTGTATATATTGTGGAAATACAGCTATTCTTAAAAATAAATTATCTGGTAAATTCGCTCCAAATTATTTAATACCTTTTAAGAAGAATAAAGAAGAAGCTATAGAGGCTCTTAAAAATATTGCTAAAGGACGTCCTTTTATGCCTAAGGATTTTAATTCTGAAAAAAATATTGAAAAAATAAAAGGAGTTTATATACCTTTTTGGTTATTTGATATTCAGGTTGATGGAGATATAAATTGTAGTGCTACCAAAGTTTCTTCTTGGACTAGTGGAGATACACACTATACTAAAACAGATAATTATTTACTATATAGATCTGCAATAATGGCTTTTGATAAAATACCTGCTGATGGATCTACAAGATTTGATGATAATATAATGAATTCGATAGAACCTTTTGATTATAAAGATTTAATAGATTATAATCATGCTTATCTTTCAGGATTTTATGCTGAAAAATATGATGTAGTGTCTGAAAATGTTGAGGAAATTGTTAAAAAAAGAGCGATAGAAAGTGCTAAAGATAAAATGTTAGCTGATTGTTATGGATATACTACTAAACTTGTAACTTCTCAAAATATTAATCCTTCTATAGATAAAATAACATATGTATTACTACCAGTATGGATGGTTAATGTCAAATATAAAAATAAGTATTATATATTTGCGATGAATGGTCAAACAGGTGAATTTATTGGTGATATTCCATTAGATAAGAAAAAAGTAATTATTTGTTCTATCTTATTATATGTTGGAATTGCTATGTTTATACTTATAATGAGTTATTTTGTATATTTAGCGGGGAGATAATATGAAGAAGTTATGGATTATATTAATTAGTACTCTTTGTTTATTGGGAATTGATGTTTGTTATGCTGAAGTAACTACATTTGATAGAAATGAACAAGATAATTATGGAGTTAATAAAAAATGGGATATAAATGATAGTAATTTAAATAATGTTTTAAAGACACCTAAAGTAGATGCTAAAGAAAAAGTCTATGATTTTTCTGACTTATTATCAGAAGAAGAAGAAAAACAAATTAAAAATATGATTAATCTTTTTATTGAAAAGACTAATATGGATATGGTTTTTGTTATATA
>CANQZL010000077.1 GCA_947628325.1 uncultured Bacilli bacterium | reverse complement strand
TTACTATTTGTTTCTATAATTATTGGGATTATTGGATGTATGTTATTAGATTACTTGTTTATTTTAGTACTATTTAATTTTATTTTTAGTAAAAAGAATAATAAAGTAACTTTGTTAATTATTTTACTATCTTCATTATTAATGATTGGATTAGGTACTGGTCTTGGAGTAGTAAGTTTATCACAATATGAAATTGTTGTTTTTAAAAGTACGATGAAGACTGAAGAAACAATAGATATGAAAGATGATTTAAGAATAATGGTACCTAGATATTATAATTACAATTATAGTGCTTATAAAAATGGTGTTGATTATGTAGTTGATAATACTATTAATGGAGTTAAGGTGGTAATAGAACATTCAGCTTATGATAATTGTTATGTTATGATGAATGCTAATAATGAAGTAAGTATTTTTACTACTTTTGATGATACAAAGTTATTAGATTTATATAGAAATTTTATTGATAATCTTAATCATGAAGAGATCACTCAATATAGAGATGAAATAAATGTTACTATTTATGCTTCTTTAGAAAATATAAATAAATTACAAGAAAATGAAAGAAAGTTTTATGAAGAAAATAATCTTATAGAACAACAAAGTAACTATATTGATGAACTTTTAGATAAAAATAATATTAAGGATCAGATTATTAATGAGATACAAAATGTTTTAAGAGATAGAAATATTATAGTGACTTATGATGAAGAAGGAAATGTTTCTATAAATTATGGAGAGTAGATAAAATGGAACTAGTAGTTCCTTTTCTTTTGTAGTAAAATAAGTATTGTGAATGAGTTTTTATGATATAATTTGATAAAGGTAGAGTGGTAGTATGAGAAAAGGTTATGTTAGATTGGCAGTGCCTGAAATACAAACTGATAGTATTGTAGATGGTGAAGGTATAAGAAGTGTTATTTGGTTTCAAGGATGTTCTCATAATTGCCCTTCTTGTCATAATCCAGAAACACATAGTTTTGATGGTGGAGTTGAACTATCTATAGATAAAGTAAAAAAAATGATAGATGAATTAGAATATCAAACAGGAGTTACTTTTTCTGGAGGAGATCCAATGATGCAAGTTGAAGCTTTAGAAGAACTGGCTAAATATGTAAAAGAAAAGGGAATGAATGTTTGGTGTTATACGGGCTATACATATGAAGAAGTATTGGAATTAGCTAAGAAAAATAATCATTATATAAAAGCTCTTGAAAATATTGATTATTTAGTAGATGGTAGATTTGTATTAGATTTAAAAAGTTTTGATGTAGAATTTAGAGGTTCTAGTAATCAGAGAATAATTGATGTAGCAAAGAGTTTAAAAAATGGTAAAGTAGTTAAATATAGTAAATACAAATAGAGGTAAAAGATGAAAGAAAAATTAAAAGTATTTTTAATGTCTTTATGTTCTTTATTAGCTATAGGATTTGATTATGTAAATTATTTAAATTCTGATGAATGGATAAAAGGATTAAAAGGATGTCTAAAATTAGGATATACTGGGACATTAATCTTATTTGTACTAATATTTTATGTATTTTATAAAAGAAAGAATAAGAAAAATAAAGCGATTAGCTTTTTAAGTATTTTATTTGCTCTTTTTATGGTTTTAGGAGCAAGTTATTTAAAGTATGGGACAGCTGTTTTAGTATATGGTAGTTTATATAATTTTATAATAATGACTATTATCTTTTTAGGGTATTTCTTTTTATTTAAATTAGGATTAAATTATATTTATAGTTTTTTAGATAAGTATAAGAATAAAGAAATTTCTAATAAAGTTATTAATACTTTTAAGAAACATCCTTTTTTAATAAGTTTAATTATTATAATACTTTGTTGGTTACCTTATATAATAGCTTATTATCCAATTATTTTATCTCCAGATCCTAGTTTTCAAATTAAACAATTTTTTGGAATAAGAACTAAGTATGCTGATTATGCAATATTATTAGATGAGAATGTTGTTTTAACAAATCATCATCCAGTTGCTCATACGGTATTAATTGGTTCTTGTTTAAAACTAGGGGGATTGTTAGGTAATGATAATTTAGGGTTATTTATATATAGTTTAATTCAAATACTAATATTATCTTGTACGTTGGCATATACCATAAAATATATGTTAAAAGATATGAACTTATCTAGTAAGGTAGGTTTAATAGCATTATTGATATATTCTTTAGTACCTATGTATGGGGTTTATGCTATTAGTGGGGTTAAAGATACTTTATTTTCTACATTTATAATACTATATATTCTTTTATTACATAAAATGCTTAATTATAAAGAAAATAAAATAAAGATGATAGATTGTATAAAGTTAGTTTTTGTTATGTTATTAGTTATTTTATTTAGAAATAATGGATTACATGTTATTTTACTATCTTTTCCATTTTTAATATTAGCAATGAAAAGGTACTGGAAACAACTTTTGATGGTGTTTGTTATAGTAATAGTTTCTTCTACTTGTTATACGAAGGTTTTATTACCAGCATTAAAGATAACTCCAGGTAGTATAAGAGAAGTTTTATCAATACCTTTTCAACAGACAGCAAGATATGTTAAGTATCATAGTGAAGATGTATCTTTGGAAGATAAAGAAGTAATAGATAATTTATTAGAATATGATACTTTAGCAGATAGATATAATCCTGATTTAGCAGATAATGTTAAAAATAAATATAATAAATATGCAACAAAAGAGGATTTACAAGAATACTTTAAAGTATGGTTTAAAGGATTAATTAAACATCCTAATACTTATATAGATGCTACAGTTAATAATGTTTATGGATATTTTTATCCTGAAAAAACTTCTTGGTATTTACATACATCATTTGATAAAAGAATTACGGAAGATGGTTTTGATTATCATTATAATAATTTAGATGAATATAGAAAAAATGTATCAGATTATGTTACGAAATATCCTGAAATTCCTTTGGTTGGTTTATTTTGTAATATAGCTCTTAATACTTGGATGGTCTTTATATTAGTTGGTTATGTAATAAGTAAGAAAAATTATAAAAGTATTGTTCTTTATTTACCGGCTTTAGTTTCAATACTTGTTTGTATTGCTAGTCCTGCTAATACATATTTTAGATATGCAATGCCATATATATTCTCTTTACCATTAATGGTTAGTTTTGTTTTAAATAATAAGAAGTCTTAAGTAGTGGTGGTTTTTATGAAAGAAGTAAAAAATAAAATAGCAGTATTAATACCTTGTTATAATGAAGCTAAAACAATTGAAAAAGTTGTAAATGAATATAAAAAGGCTTTACCTGAAGCTGATATTTATGTTTATGATAATAATTCGACTGATAAAACAGATGAGATAGCTAAGAAGGCTGGGGCAATAGTGCGATATGAATATCGTCAGGGTAAGGGAAATGTTGTTAGAACAATGTTTAGAGATATTGATGCTGATTGTTATTTAATGATTGATGGAGATGATACATATCCTGTTGAAAATGCTAAGGAAATGTGTGATTTAGTATTATCTGGTCGAGCTGATATGGTAATTGGAGACAGATTATCAAGTACTTATTTTAAAGAAAATAAAAGACCTTTTCATAATGTAGGAAATAGAGTAGTAAGATTTTTAATCAACACTCTGTTTAATAGTAAAATAAAAGATATTATGACTGGGTATAGAGCTTTTAGTTATGAATTTGTTAAAAGTTTTCCTGTGTTATCTAAAGGATTTGAAATAGAAACTGAAATGACAATTCATGCTGTAGATAAGAATTTTAAAATAATTGAAGTACCTGTTAATTATCGTGATAGACCAGAAGGATCTGTTTCAAAACTTAATACTTATAAGGATGGTTTTAAAGTACTAGGAACTATTGCGACATTATTTAGAGAATATAAACCAACAATGTTTTTTAATTTCTGTTCTTTATTTTTCTTGATAGTAGGAATTGTTATAGGTGTTCCTGCTTATGTTGGTTATTTTCAAACTGGTTTAGTAGAAAAATTTCCTAGTTTAATAGTTAGTTGTTTTGCAATAATGATTGCTTTGCTTCTTTTTGTAACAGGTTTAATATTACAACTAATTGTTAAGAAACAAAAACAAAATTATGAATTATATTTAAATGTAATTAAGAATATGAAAGATAAAAAGTAAAATATTTATATAGTAAAAGGCTTTAAAAGTCTTTTATTTTTTTATTTTTTATGTATAATAAATTGCTAAGTGGGGTGATATTTGTGGGAGCAATAAAACTTAAAGATTTAAGCTATTCTTATGATGGTAAAAATAAAGTTTTATCTGAGATAAATTTTAATTTAAGAAAAGATAAAACATTGAGTATTATTGGGACTAGTAATAGTGGTAAGACGACTCTGCTTAAAATATTAAATGGTGAATTAGAATATCAAGGAGAAGTATATATTAATGGAATACTTGTTAATAGTAATAATTTTGGAGCATTAAGAAGATGTATTGCTGTAGTATATAGAGATTCTAGTTTTATTACTGATAAAGTAAAAGATGAACTTAGATATTCTTTAGAAAATATTAATCTTTCACCAAAAGAAATTACTAAAAGAATTAATGGTATAAATGAATACTTTAATATAAATAGAATATTAAATAAAGCAATTGATTCTCTTAGTATTAATGATAAAACTTTAGTTAAGATCTTATCTTATGCTATTATGGAACCTTCTTATATAGCTATAGATGACTTGTTAATAGATTTGAATACCCGAACAAAAATATTACTTTTAAATTATTTAAATTCAAAAAAGATTACTTTAATAAATGTTACTTCTGATATGGAAGATGTCTTATATACTGATTATGTATTATGTCTTTATAATGGAATAGATGCTATTGATGGTAAAAGTTTAGAAGTATTAAAGAATGAAAAGATATTAAAAAGATTAGGTTTGAGCTTACCATTTATGATAGATTTATCTATACAATTAGAATTATATGGGTTAATTAATAGAGTATATTTAAATAAAGAAGCGATGGTGAAGAATTTATGGAAATAGTGTTTAATAAATTATCTTATGTTGAAAATAAAATGTCTTCATCACCAAAAAATTATTTAGATAATGTAAGTTTAGAAATAAAACAGGGAAGTATTATTGGTTTTATAGGAGAAAATATAAGTATTATAGGGAAATTATTAATGGTAATAAAAAGACCTAGTAAAGGAGAATTAAAATTAGATAATATAGTTGTTAAAAGAACTAGTCATATAAATAATATTAATTTACTTAGAAAAAAAATGGCTTTTATGATAGATGATAATTTTAACTTTATAACAGATAATGTAAAAAGTGAAATTGAAACTGTTATGAAAAACTATAATTATCATACTAAAGATGTTAATAAACACATTGTTGATTCTTTAAAAATAGTTGGTCTTAGTGAAGATTACTTAGATAGAGATCCTAATGAATTATCTTATACTGAAAAGAAGAAAGTTAATTTAGCATGTATGTTAAGTTATAATCCAGAAGTTATTATATTAGAAAACTTTGAAAAAGGATTAATTGCTAGAGAAAGAACTTATTTTAAGAATTTATTTTTAAAACTAAAAAATAAATTTAATAAGACAATAATATTACTTACAAAGGATATTACTTTTATGTTTGGAATTGTTGATAACTTAAATGTTATTAACAATGCTAAAATAGTTATTAGTGGAGATGCTGATACTTTTTATGAAAATAAATTATATAAATATATAGAAATGCCTAAAATAGTTGAATTTACGAAGTATGTTCAAGAACAAGGGCATAATATATTAGAATATGTAGATATAAAAGAATTAATAAAGGAAATATATAGAAATGTTAAATAAATTAGATTATTCGTATAATGATGAAATTTCTATTATACATAGAATTAATCCAGTAATTAAATTATTTGGGTTATTTATCTATGTACTTATTTGTTTGCTTAAATATAATAATTATTTATTTATAGCAAATCTTAGTTTTATATTTTTATTAATGTTATTAAGTAATGTTAATATATTAAGAAATTTTAAATTAGTTTGGAAATTTAAATTCATTATATTAATTATGTATGTAGTAATGTATCATTATCAAATGAGTATAGCTGATATAAATATTATTGTATTTAAGTTTATCTTTTTTTTAGTTTATTTATCAGTAATTTATTATACTACTACTAAAGAAGAGATAGGTATTGGGTTATCTAAGATAGTTAATATATTTAATTTAATAGGTATTGATTTAAGAAAGATAGCAAGTTTTTTTACTAATATAATTACTTCAGTAATATGTTTTTTTGATACATTAGGAGATACTTTAATTAGTGGAGAAATTAAAGGTAATGTATATACACATTCTAATATAATAGATAAATATAAATTATATGTAAGATATTTTAAAAAAGTATATAAAAGTAGTAAAGATAAGATGAAGAAAAGAAAAAATGATATGAAATATAAGTTATATAATGATAATATAAAGAAAAGATATAAATATGGTAAGAAACTTGGTATATATGATTATTTATTTATATTGATAAATATTGGATTTATAGTTTTTTATATATTGAAGGTGAGATAATGAATTACTTAGTAACAATAGCTTATGATGGAAGTAAATTTTTTGGTTTTCAAAGATTAAATGAAGAGATGAGCGTTCAAAAAGTTTTAGAAGAAGCTTTAAGTAAAATTAATAAGAAGAGAGTCTTAGTTAAAGGAGCAGGTAGAACTGATAGAGGAGTTCATGCTTATGGACAAAGGATTAGTTTTAAATTAGATATTAGTATTACGGAGAATGGTTTAAAGGAAGCATTAAATTCTTTAGTTAAACCATATATTTATGTTAAGGAAGTAATTCAAGTAGATGATAATGTACATGCTAGATTTAGTGTCAAAAAGAAAAGATATTGTTATAAGATAAATATAGGAGAATTTAATCCTCTACTTAGTGATTATGTGTATCAAAGTGAATATCATTTGGATATAGATAAAATGAAAGAAGTAGCAAATTTGTATTTAGGAATACATGATTTTAAGAATTTTGTTTCAGGTGAAAGAAAAGATTCAAGGGGAATTATTTATGATATTATTTTTGATATAAAGGATAATATTTTGGTTATTACTTTTGAAGCTAAAAGTTTTTATAGGTATATGGTTAGAAACTTAGTGGGAATGATGATTGAAGTAGGTCGTGGTAAAGAAGAAGTAGAAAAGGTATTACAGATGCTAGATAGTAATAATAGTATTAGTGGATATACAGCACCTGCTTGTGGACTTTATTTAGAAAGTATTGAGTATTAAAAGATAAAGTTTATATTATAATTTGACAT
>CANQZL010000076.1 GCA_947628325.1 uncultured Bacilli bacterium | reverse complement strand
TAAAATAAATGAAGGAACAACATTTATTATCAAATACCTAAAATAATTGTTTTAAAAAAATATTTAATATGCTATAATAAATATAGAGAAGGAAGTCATGAAAAATGACACATTTGTTTTTTGCCAAATGTCCTTCCAGATTGTGGACATCTGTGATTAGCAAAGCTAATCCAGATGCTTTTTTTATCTAAATAATAGTAATATTATTATTATGAATAAAAGGAAATAAATAATACTAATAAGTTTACTTACTAAATTACTCATATTACCACCACCTTGAAATTAATAACCAAATCCCCCAAAAAGAAGAATTTAGATAATCCCAAATGGAAAGCATCTGCCAAATGTGTCATGTTTTAATTTAGTATAAAATTCATCTAAAGTAAAGCAAAATCGACCTTTTTCATTAAAATAGTTTTTTAGCTAAAAATAAGGCTTTAAAAATATTTTTTTGCCTTAAAATAAAAGACAAAAAATCCTAAAATTTTATGATATAATTAATAATATATGGAGGAATATTTATGGATAAGAAAATATTAAGAAATATTAGTTATGGAGTATATGTTGTAAGTACTAAGTATGATAATAAAGATGCTGGATGTATTATAAATACTTTAACTCAAATTACTAGTGAAAATCCTTTAATTTCAATTAGTTTAAATAAGAATAATTATACTAGTGAATTATTAAAAAAAGCTAATAAGTTTATTGTTGCTATTATTAGTGAAGATATTGATCCTAATATTATTTCAACATTTGGTTTTACTACTTCAAAAGATGTAGATAAATTTGCAAATTTTAGTTATGAAGAAGTTGATGGAATAAAAGTTTTAAATAAAGGTATATGTGGATACATAGTTTGTGAAGTGAAAGACATTGTTGATGCTAATACTCATGAAGTTATCATAGCTAAAGTAATTGATACGAAAAAATATAATGAAAATAAAGAAATGACATATCGTTATTATCACGAAGTAATAAAAGGGTCTGCTCCTAAAAATGCCCCAACTTATGAAGAAAAAGAAGAAAAGAAAGAAGAGCAGGTTGGAAAGAAAAAGTACGTTTGTGATATATGTGGTTATGAATATCTAACTGATGGGGAATTACCCGATGATTTTGTTTGTCCATTATGTGGTGCAGATAAATCTCACTTTAAAGAGGCTTAAATTTTACAAAATATTAAAATATGATATAATATCCCTTGCTAAAGGGGATTTTTTTATGGATGAATTACTAAATTATTTACGAGATTTTGGATATAGTGATACTGAAATAGCCAAAATATTATCAGATTATAAATTTAATACTGTTAAACCAGAAACACTATTAAAATTAGCTTCTGCAATGAATGATTTTTTATTAAATATAGTAAAAGAAAAAGAATTAGTAAGACATATTGTTTTACTAAAACCACCTTTTTATACCTATAATGTTAGTACTATTGAAAAAAGAATAAATAATTTAAAAAGAATAGGTTTTAAAGAACGTGATATTTTCAATTTATTAGTTGTTGAACCACATATATTTACTTTTAGTGAAGAAGCTTTAGATGAAAGAATTAAATTTTTAATAAGTCAAGGCTATAGAAAAAGTAAAATTGTTGGAATGACAAGAAATAATTTATCTTTACTTGCTAATAGTAATGAAAGAATTGCTAAAATGATTAGTGATATCATGTTATTAGGTTTTACTAAAAAAGAAACTGTAAAGATGACTGAAAGATTCCCACGTTTATTTAGAATAGGGAAAGAAAAAGTAGAAGAGAAATTTAACTACATAATTAGTCTTGGTTTTAATAAAAAACAAACAATAAAAATATATAGAATTAATCCTTGTTTATTTGGTTATACTATTGAATCTATAGATAATAAAATAAGATATTTTATGTCTAAAGGTTTTTCTAAAACTCAAGTTTTAAAAATGATATATATGAATCCTAATATGTTAAACTTTGATGAAAAAACATTAAATGATAAGATTCAAAACTTTTTAGATTTAGGTTTTACTAATGATGATTTTATTAAAATAGCTTCATTTCATTCATATGTATTTTCTTATAGTATAGAAAGAATAAAAGAACGTTTATTAGATTTACAAAATTTAGGTTTTTCTTTCCTAGAAGCTAAAAAAATCTTAGTTAATTTTTCTACTTTATTTGGACTTAGTTTTGATAATATTAAAGAAAAAATAAAATACTTAGAATCAATTAATTTAAAAAAAGCTATCTTAGTTAATCCTAAAATATTAATGCAAAGTGTTTCTTTAACATATGCTATTTATGAATTCTTTAAAAATAGAAATATAGAAATAGATATAAATAATTTTCAAAAATTAATTATGGGAAGACAAAAATTTGAAGATACTTATAAAATTAAAATTGATGATTTATTAAAACAATTTCCTTATAATGAAGAAATAAATAAATTAACTTATTAAAAAATAATAATTGCAAATTTAAATTTACAATTATTTATCTTAATGATATAATAAACCCTGTGTAAAAAGAATTTTAAAAAAACATATAATAATTGGGTTTTGGTGAGGAATGATAGAATGGATAAATTAATTGAAATTGGCTTTGATGAAAAAGAAATTCAAAGTATGATGGAACTTAATCCTTATGTTATAGAAGAAAATGACATTGCTATTTTAATTGATATATTAAGTATTCTTAATTGTAATCAAGAAGAAATTAAAAATATAGTTATAACTAATCCTTTATATTTATCTAGAGATAAAGAAGATATAGTATCTTTAATTAATAAATTTATTAGTTTAGGAGTTAGAACATTTAATATATTATTTGATTCAAATCCTTATTTACTTAATTTAGACGTTAATGATATTGATGACTTTATTAATAATCATCATTATTCATTATCTGAAGCTCTTGATGTTATTGAGTCTAATCCTTTTTGTTTTGACGAAATGTAGTTTAAGAAGAGTAATCTTCTTTTTTTATCTTATAATATGCTATAATAATAGAAATAGAAAAGAGAGATAATATGATTGATAAGATAACTGTTAATACACAAAGTAGTATAAAAATAAAAGATAGTAAAATAATATATTTTGATCCTTTTAAAATAACTGATAAATTAAATGATGCTGATATAATATTTATAACTCATGATCATTATGATCATTTAGATATAGAATCAATAAATAATGTAAAAAAAGATGATACATTATTAGTAATTCCATCAAGTATTATAGGTAAAATAGAAAATAATTTGTTTCAAGAAAATAAAATTATAATGGTTAATCCTAATGAAGAATATGAAATATTAGGATACAAAGTTAAAACTATACCTAGTTATAATATTAATAAGAAATTTCATCCTAAAGAAAATAAATATGTTGGGTATATAATAACAATTAATAATGAAGATATTTATATAGCTGGTGATACTGATATAACGGAAGAAATGGCGAATGTTGAATGTGATATTGCTTTAATACCAATAGGTGGAACTTTTACATGTACTTATGAAGAAGCAGCAGAATTTATTAATAAAATAAAACCTAAATATGTTATTCCTATTCATTATGGAAGTATTGTAGGTAGTCTTAGTGATGGTGAGAAATTTCAAAAACTAATTGAACCAGATACTAAATGTGTTATTAAGATAAATTAATAAGGATGATAATATGAAATATGAAAAAATAAATAATCCAAATGAATTATTAAATTATATGGATAATATTGAGTATGGCTTTGTTGCAAATGATAAAAGATATGTAGAAAATGATGTTAATAAAAATATTTCTTTATGGCATTTATCTT
This sequence comes from uncultured Bacilli bacterium, assembly GCA_947628325.1. Classification (GTDB taxonomy): domain Bacteria; phylum Bacillota_I; class Bacilli_A; order RF39; family UBA660; genus Coprovivens. The sequence goes on along the minus strand of CANQZL010000076.1, from coordinate 3,531 downwards.
CAGTAGAACAAACTTTAAATAAGCAAATAGGTATTTGTTATGATCAAGTTGAATTAGAAAGAGATTGGTTTACTAAGCATAATTATGAGTTTAAGACATACTTTTTAATATTTTCTTTACCTTATCAAAATGATGGACCTACTCATACTTTTTTAATATATAAAGATAAAGAAAAATATTATTATTTTGAACATTCTTTTGAAGAAAATAAAGGAATATATTCTTTTAATAATTTAGATGATACTTTAAACTTTGTTTATAATAGTCAATTAAAGTATGCTAAAAGATATTCTAAATTAAATGATAAAGAGTTAAAAACTCTTACAATGTATGAATATAATAAACCAAAAGATAATGTTAATTTTGAAGATTTTATTGTCGGTATATTAGAAGAAAATCTTAAGATAAAATAAGAAAGAAGGTTATATATGCCATTTAATAATGGGCAATTGCCTAGTATAAAGACATTACTTTTAAATTTAATAGATGAACTAAATAGGTTTTTATTAATAATGTGGCTTACTACATTTATAATTAGTTTTTTTGTCAAAAGTTTTTTTACAGATTTATTACCAATATTATTCTTAGTATTAGTAATATTTCGTTTAGCATCTAAAAATAAAACACGTAGATATAAAGAAAATAAAACTTTTTTAAAAATTATTAAAATAATTACTAAACCATTTACTAATATTATAAGAAATTTTAAAGATCGAAAGACTTTTGTATATAAGAAATGTCATAAATGTAAAACAACTTTAAAATTGCCTTTACCTAATAAAAGAGGAATTAATCATGCTAAGTGTCCAAATTGTGGTAATAGAGTTACTTTATTTACTTTAAGAAAGATGAAAGTTGAAGTAATTAAACGTTCAAGATAACTATTTAGTTTTTGGTAAAGAAAAATTTTTGAGATGGGGGAATAGGATGTTAGCACTTTCAGATGAAATTAAAATGCGAGGATTTAAGGTTAATCCTCAGATATTAAAAATTTCCGATAGTTTAATAGATGTTGGTAATAAATTACAAAATATTGATGAAAATAAAAAAATTAATCAAGTTTGTAAAACTAATATAGAAGATGTTAAATTAGCTGTTAAATATTTTTTCAGTGAAAACTATAAGATTCATGATATTCCTTATTTATCCTTTTATCATTTAAGAAAAAATACTAATATTCCAGTTATAAAGATGGTTGATCCTTTTGAATTACCATTATTTTTTGAAAATCATCCTGAAAGTTTATTTTTCGGCTATTTAATAGCTAAACTAATCAATGAAACAAAAAGAAAAGTTTTTTTTACAGGAATTGTAATTAACGATATTATTACTGAATTAAGTGTTTGTTCTTATGCTCATGAAATAACTCATTCTTTATTAGATTCCTTAAATGGTGCTATAAACGATTATTATAATTCAGAAATATTAAGTGAATTCAATGAATTAATTGTAGCTCATTTACTAAGTGATGATGAGAGAATACTTCGTACTTATGATTCATATCGAGTTCATGAATTTAACTATTTAATTAATAGAGTAAAAAATTATAAACCGGCTTTTGATGATATCGATGATGTATTAGAAGATTGTAAATATGTAACTTCAATGATAAGAACTTATAATTTATTTAGTGAATATTATTATGGTAGTGAAGGAACTAAACAATATATTATTTCACGTATTAATGAAATATTTGCCGGAAAGTCAACGGTTGAAGAATTACTTAGTGAATTTATGGATGTTTCTGAACCTAGTCAATCATTAACATTTTCAAAAAAAGCTTTTGATTATTTTGAACGAAAAAATTGACAATTAATCTTTTTAGTAGTACGATTTTGGTAGTGAAAGGGTGTGATAATATGCTAAAAAATATATTATTTAAATTATTTTATAGTAAGTTTATTACCCCAAATAATAATTAATTATATCTGGACTTATTAAATATGACTTACTATAAAGTAAGTTTTTTTATTTATTAAGAAAGGTGATTAAAATAGGACATAAGAAAAGATATGAAAATATAAAAAAAGAATATAAGAAAAAAGAACAAAAAATAAATTTTATTTCACAATATGATGAAACTTCTATTGTTATAGAAACAACTTATAATAATGCTTTTGTATATAATAATAATGAAATATATGAGGTAACTTTAGATAAAAAATTTAAATCAATTATTAATAAAACTATTTATCCAGGAGATAAAGTAGTCTTAAAAGATAATAAAATAGTTGATATTGTTAAGAGAAGAAATACTTTATTTCGTTTTAAAAGTGATAGTACTAAATTAAATAATATAAATACTAAACAAATTATTGCTACTAATATTGATTTAGCTATTATAGTAGTTGCGGTAAAAGAACCATTATTACATCCTAAGTTTATAGATCGTTATATAGTTTTGTTAGAGGCAAGTGATATACCTTATATAATTTGTTTTAATAAGTGTGATTTACTTACAGAAAAAGAACAAAGTATTATAGATTTATATAATAAATTAGGATATAAATGTCTTAAGACATCAATAAAAAATAAAGATAGTATTGAAGAATTAAAAGATTTAATAAATAATAAACAAGTTATTTTTGTTGGTCATAGTGGGGTTGGTAAGTCATCCTTAACTAATGCTATTGTAAATAATAAAGATATAAAAATAAATTCTATAGGAAGTAAAAGTAATAAAGGTCGTCATACAACTATTAAAGCCAAATATTATAAATGGAATAAAAATTCTAGTATTATAGATACTCCTGGTATAAGAAGTTTAGATTTGAAAAATTATAATGTTTATGAAATAAAAAAGTATTTTAAAGAATTTAGTTTGTATAATGATATGTGTAAATATCAAGATTGTCTTCATTATGAAGAACCTTTAGAGTATTGTAAGATTAAACAAATGGTTGGTTTAAATATTACTAAAGAAAGATATGATAGTTATTGTAAAATAATTGAAGAAATTCTTAGTAAGTAAAATTTATTTTTAATTAATATTACACAAAAGTAAACGTTTAAGTTTACTTTGTTTTTTATATGTCATAATATTATTAAAAAATGATTGACGAACAAATGTTTTAGTGATAGAATGCTAATAAATGAGAAAGTTGGAGGAATTAAAATGAGAGAAATTGTAACAATTAAAGAAACTACAGAAACATTTGAAAGTATTAAACACATTGATGAATTTGGTGTTGAGTATTGGGAAGCACGTGAGCTTCAGAAAGTTTTAGAATATAAAGAGTGGAGGAAGTTTGAAAGTGTAATTAAAAAAGCTCAAATTGCTTGTGAATTAAGTAATAATCAAATAGATGATCATTTTGTCGACACCGCCAAAACGATAAAAATGCCTAAAGGAGCCACTAAAAAAATTAATGATTACAAATTATCAAGGTATGCTTGTTATTTGATTGCTCAAAATGGAGATTCTAGAAAAGAAAGTATAGCTCTTGCTCAAACGTATTTTGCTGTTCAAACTAGGAAACAGGAATTATCTGAAAAAGAATATAGTAAATTATCTGAAGATGAAAAAAGACT
>CANQZL010000075.1 GCA_947628325.1 uncultured Bacilli bacterium | reverse complement strand
ACTTCTTTAACTTTTTTCTCTTTTTTATTAGCCATTCTTACACCTCATATTCTTATATTTTTATTATAACACAACGAATAAAAAAAAGAAGATTTATTCTTCCAATTCAAAATCTTCTAAAACGCCGTTTTCTTTTAATATTTGATTAACTTTTTCAGTAGCATTGTTTAACTTATCACTACAAGATTTAGCTAATTTCATAGCATCACTATATTTAGCTATTGCTTTATCTAAGTCTACTCCTGCTTCTAATTCTTTAACAATACTTTCTAATTCTACTAAATTTTCTTCAAATGTTTTTTCTTTTTTTGCTTCAGCCATTTTATTCAATCTCCTTTACTACAGCTTTTACATTTCCTTTATGCATTTTAATATTTATTGTATCATTTACATTTAATTTACTACTATCTTTTATAGTTACTCCATTAATAGTAACTAAACTATATCCTTTACTTAAAATATTCAAGGGATTTAATAATTCCAACTTATTAATTATAATTTCATAACGATGTTTATTACTTTCTATTGTATTTAATATATTCTTTTTTAAAATAGTTATATAATTATTAAGTTTTTCTTTTTTTAATTCATAAGTTGCTAAAGGATTTTTTAAAACATAATTATTTTTTATATTATTTAAACGAACTTTATAATCATTTAAAATACTTAGTATTATTTTATTTAAACGATCAATATAACTATCTAATTTTTGTTCTTTAGCTTCATATAATGCTAAAGGATTTTTTAAAACATAAGAATTTTTTAAATTATCAACTCTTTTTTTATTAAAATTAATTATATTTTTAATATTTTCATTTAATCTAATAATATATTGGTTTATTAAAGTCTGTAAATCTACTAAGTTAGGCACAGCCATTTCGGCTGCTCCTGTTGGGGTTGGGGCTCGTAAATCAGCAACAAAATCAGCTATTGTAAAATCTATTTCATGTCCAACAGCACTTATTACTGGTATTTTAGAATCATAAATTGCTCGAGCAACTACTTCTTCATTAAAGGCCCATAAATCTTCAATTGAACCACCACCACGACCACAGATAATAACATCTAAAGCGAAATCTTGAGCTCTATTTAATTGTTCAACAATACTTTCTTTAGCTCCTACACCTTGAACTAATGCTGGAAATAAAATTGTTTCACATATCGGATAGCGTCTTTTAATTGTACTTAAGATATCTCTTATAGCAGCTCCTGTTGGAGCTGTAATAATACCTATTCTTTTAGGAAATTTTGGTATTGGCTTTTTATGTTCTATGCTAAATAAGCCTTCAGCTTCTAATTTCTTTTTTAATTTTTCATATTCTAAATAAAGGTTACCAATTCCATCTAAATCCATAGTATCAACATATATTTGGTATCCTCCAGTTGCTTCATAAACTGTTACACGTCCACTTACTAATACTTTCATTCCATCTTCTGGTTCAAAATGTATTTTAGTAGCACTAGAAGCAAACATAACAGCTGAAATACGACTATTTTCATCTTTTAAAGTAAAATATAAATGCCCTCTTGTATGATGTTTAAAATTACTTATTTCACCCTTAATATATACTCTATTAAGTTCTGGTTTACTATCAAACATATTTTTAATAGCTCTATTTAAAGCTGTTACACTATAATACTTTATATCCATATTATCACCATCGTTGTATCTATATTATACCAAACAAAAGTTTTAGAAACAATAAAAAAAGTCATTAAGACTTTCTTACTAATTTTTTTACTAATTTATCTTTCATATATGGAATACTTCTAGCTAAACCATTATTTTCTAATTCATGTAAAGCTTGATATATTTCTTCGTTTCTATTTTTTACTTTTAAATACTTAGAAATACCTCTTCTTAAACTATTAATATTTTGAAGATCATAATTATTAGTTACTAAATAATTATATAAACTTGTAGGTAACTCTTTAATTCTTGCTAGTAATTTTTCATGGTTAATAATAATAACTCGAGGATTTACAAAAGTTATATAGTCTTGATTTAACACATACATCTTTATAAATTCTTCCATTCCTCCATTAACTATATTAGCTACCTTTTCAGGATTTTCAGCAATAGCCATTCTTAATGTTCCCATATATGATAAATTACATAATGATTTAAAAAAATCAAATGAGGTAGTTAATTCGTTAGAAAAAATAGCTGCTACCATTGTTGCTGATAATCTGTTTTGTAAAACTAACTTCTTAATATCTTCGTTTATTTTTATTGGTAATAGAGGTTTTTGAAAACGACCTGCTACAAAGAAATTATCCCAAGTTTCTAAACTACGACGCCAATCTTCAAGTTCTATTACTCCATATTTAAAGACATAATCATCTTCTTTTATATTACTAAAATAAGTTATTTTATTTGGACCTTTAAGATCTTTAAGATTACCACGATTTATATGTATTTTACCTAAAATAGGATAATCATGAGGATTGGCTCCAAGATTTTCTTGATGCCACTTTCCTACATCATCTACAACAAACATTAAATCTAATTGAGGTTTGGCTTTTTCAGAATAAGAAGCTTGTTTAAAAACCCCTGATCCATAACCAAATGCTCCAAGCGTATTAGGTCTTTTTTCTATAAATGAATTTAATATATCTTGCTTTTCCATAATAATCACTCTTTCAAACACAATATCGCTTATTATAACATAAAAGTTCTAACTTGTGTGGAAAATATAAGTAAAATAAATATCTAATTTAAAAAATCTGAATAAGCTAATAAGGCTTTATTCAGATTAGGCTTCTTCAACACTTAGTAAAACGCCATTGACATCAAAGGTATATTTATATCTAGTAAGTTCATTTTTATAAGTTAAATAAACGTCTATATCAGTAGGTAATTCAGAGTCAGGAATATTTCCTTTTAATAATTTACCACCTTTTTTATTATAGATATTTGTGTGTGATTGATAATTTTCATCATAAGTTGTTTCTCTATAATAAGATAAAGCATAATGAGATATTGTAAATGTATCATTATAGTCTATTCCATCGCCTAAATAAACGTATTCACCATTTGTTCCCTTAATACCTGTATAGTATTGAATATCACAAATATCTTGATCACATTTTATATTTTCAAAGAAGTCAAATAAATCATCTTGGTAATAGTTATATATTTTAGTATCTTTCCAAACCTTAGCTAATAGAGTATTAATTGTATCAACTTTTAATTTAAAGATGAAACCAAATTCACCTGACTTACCTCTATCTATTTTTGCTTCTGGTTCAATAGTCTTAGATATTAAATTTTGTAAATTATAAACTACAAAGTATCTATTAAGAACATAATATACTTTATAATTTAAAGGAATGTTAGTACTATACATTTCTCCATTAATTCTATTACTTGAAGATATAAAATCATTAGACCATTCTCTTGGAAAATCTAAAGCTAAGAACATTTTATCATAGTCAGTAATTTTATTACCATCAAAATATTCTGCTAAATCAATATTTTGACAATTAACATCTATATTACCAGATTCTTCTTTATTTTCATTTATCTCATAAGTTTTTTCTTCAATTTTTTGGTTAAACTTTACAATTCCTTTTTCTAAACACACATAACAACTAGCAAATCCTACACATAATGCACAAATAATTCCTATAAAAATCAATAATCCTTTTTTCATATTTAAAACTCCTTACTCTTTAAAATTATTATAAGTCATTTATCTTCTTTATGACTTAAAAAAAGTAACTACTTTACATAGTTACTTTTAAAGATTCTAATCTTTCTTTAATACTACTTAGTCTTTCTTCTTCACGAAGTAAATCTTCTTTTTCTTTATTTACAATATTAAGAGGAGCTTTTGTAACATAGTTTTCATTAGAAAGTAATTTCTTACGTCTAATGATAGAATTTGTAAGTTCATCTTGTTCTTTTAATAAATTAGCTAATTCTTCATCTTGTTGTTTAGAATTATCATAATATAATACTAATTTATATTCATCTAAACTAACTTCTATATTACCTTTTAATTTACTACTATCGACTATTTTGTCAGTTAACTTTAACATTCTTAAAATTAATTCATTATCAATATTTGTTACTACCTCAAAATCATTATTTATATTATTTTCAGCTTTTTTATTTCTAAAATATGTAATATATTCAATTACTTTATCTACCTTTTTTGTTTCTTTATTAAAGATAAATTCTTTTTCATATATAGGATATTTTGTTATCATTATAGATTCTTCTTCTATAATAGGTAACATATGATAGATTTCTTCTGTTACAAATGGCATAAAAGGATGTAATAATTTTATAATACCAAGTAATACTTTATATAAAACACTCTTAGTTGTCTTATTATTTAAATTAAATTTAGCAAATTCAATATAGTTACTACAGAAATCATTCCATATAAAGTCATATATTTCAGCACCTACTAAGTTAAATTCATATTTATCCATATGTTTAATATTTTTCTTAACTATTTCTTCATATTTAGTTAATATCCATTTATCTTCATCTTTTAAATCTACAAAAGATAAGTCATTTAAGTCATCAATATTAAGTAGAACAAATCTTGAAGCATTCCATAATTTATTAATAAAGTTCCAAGTACTAGCTACTTTGGTTTCATCAAATCTTAAATCAGTTCCCATAGCAACATCAGTCGCTAAATAGTATCTTAAAGCATCTGCTCCATATTTTTCACACATATCCATAGGATCAACACCATTACCTAAAGACTTAGACATCTTACGACCTTCTTTATCTCTGATAAGTCCATGAATTAAGCAATCTTTAAATGGTCTTTCTCCCATAATTTTTTCAGCTTGGAAAACCATACGAGCTACCCAGAAGAAAATAATATCATAAGCTGTAACTAAAACATCATTTGGATAAAATCTTTCAATATCTTCTGTTTTATCTGGCCAACCTAAAGTTGAAAATGGCCATAAGGCACTTGAGAACCATGTATCTAAAACATCTTCATCTTGATGCCATCCTTCACCTTTTGGTTTTTCCATACCAACGTATATTTCATCATCACGATACCAAGCAGGAATACGATGTCCCCACCATAATTGTCTAGAAATACACCAATCATAAGATATTTCCATCCAATGGTTTAATATTTTTTCAAAACGCTCAGGAATAAAGTTAACTTTTTTATCTTTTTTCTTTTGCGTTTCTAGAACATGGGCTGCTAAATCTCCCATTTTAACAAACCATTGTTTAGATAAATAAGGTTCTACCATAACACCGGTTCTTTCACTATGACCTACTGAATGAGTTATTTCTTCAATTCTGATTAAGATACCTTCTTGTTCTAAGTCATGCAATAATTCTTCACGACACATTTCACGACTCATACCTTGGTATTTTCCAGCATTAGAATTCATTGTTCCATCAGGATTCATTACAATAACTCTTTCTAGATTATGTCTATTACCAACTTCAAAGTCATTAGGATCATGAGCAGGTGTAATTTTAACTACACCGGTTCCAAATTCAGGATCAGCATGGGAATCAGCAATAATTGGTATTAACTTGCCGACAATAGGTAAAATAGCATACTTACCAATATATTTTTTATATCTTTTATCATCTGGATTAACAGCTACAGCTGTATCACCAAATAAAGTTTCTGGACGAGTTGTAGCAACATCTAAATAATCATCAACACCATCGATATAATATTTTAAATGATAAAAAGCTCCTTTTACATCTTTATATATAACTTCTTCATTTGAAAGAGCTGTTTGAGCTTCTGGATCCCAATTTATAATACGTTCACCACGATAGATAATACCTTCATTATAATAATCAACAAAAACTTTTTTAACAGCTTCATTTAAACCTTCATCTAAAGTGAAACGTTCTCTACTATAATCTACTGATAAACCTAAAGTTCCCCATTGATTTCTAATATTACCACTATACTCTTTTGTCCAATCCCAACAAGCTTCTAAAAATTTATCACGGCCATACTCATATTTATCAATACCTTGCTCTTTTAGTTTCTTAACTACTTTAGCTTCAGTAGCAATTGCGGCATGATCCATTCCTGGTAACCATAAAGTATCAAAACCTTGCATTCTCTTATATCTTATAATAACATCTTGTAAAGTTGTATCATAGGCATGTCCTAAATGTAATTTACCAGTAACATTTGGTGGAGGTATAACAATACAAAAGGGATCTTTAGATTTATCTCCTGCTTCAAAATACTTATTTTTTAACCAATTATCATATTTATCCTTTTCTATTTCTAAATGATTATATTTAGTTGCTATTTCTTTCATATTTATCAATCCTTTCATTTAAATATTTTAATACTTCATCATATACTTTATCAAAAAGATGTTTATCATTAACTACTTCATTATACTTAATAAAATTTTTCTTATATTCTTTAAGACATTCATCATATTTTATATCAAAAGCAAAAGCATAATGAGCACAAATACTATCATTTTTATTTTTGACAAATTCTCTATTAATTAAGTCATGATGCATTACTTCATTTACTACTTCTTTTGATAACTTTTCATCATTACTTCTTAATTTCCCTTCATCTAAATAACCATAGAGAAACATAATATCAATTTTATCAACATCTCTTATTAAATTTAAATGTTTTAGTGTCCTTTTAGATAAATTCTTTGGAATATTAAATTTATTATGGTACTTAATTGAATTTTTAATAATTGGATACCATTCTTTTTTATCACAAAATAATTTAATTTTATATTTTTCAAATAGTTCTACAACACTAAAATCAGCATGATCAACAGTTTCTAAATCATTAAAACTATCATAAACTTTTAATTGTTCAAAGCGCCCTATATCATGTAAAAGTCCTATTAAAGTTGCTAAATTAATATCATCTTCAGAAAATCCCAGTAATTTAGCATATTTATTAGATAGTTTCATAACTCTTAATGAATGATTATATTTTAACTTAATCTTTGAATTATTTAAATCATAATCACTAACATATTTTTTAAATTCTTCTAACACTAGCTCACCTTCTTAAAATAAAAAATAGTTATAACTTAAGGACGAGATAAACCCGCGGTACCACCTTAATTTATAACTATTGTTATACTCTTATATATTTAACGCATATAAACGATGTACTCCTAAGCTACCTTCCTCTAATACAGATATTCTTCTTCCACCCATAAAGAACTCTCTTTAATCTTTAATTATAGTACTCCTCTTGTTCAACGTACTTAAGTGTATTATAAAACATCTACTTTTTAAAAGCAATAAAATTCTATTGAGTAAAAAAAATAATTGAGTTATAATGATAATGAGAATAAGATGGGATGATTAGTATGGCATTACAAGAATTTGATTATGATAAGGAACCAGCTGTTAGTATAGCCAAAAGGATATTAACAGATGCTATTAAAATGAATGCTACTGATGTTCATTTTGATCCACATGAAACAGAATTAGTAATAAAGTTTAGAATTAATGGAGAATTAGTAATATATAGTAAGGCTCCTGAAAATGTTATA
>CANQZL010000074.1 GCA_947628325.1 uncultured Bacilli bacterium | reverse complement strand
GAGGAAGAAATAATTGACTTATTATTAAATAATCCAATAACAATAGATGTTGATAAAGAAAATGATGAACATATGACATTTGGTGATAAAGTAGCTGATAAAATATCTGAAATAGCAGGAAGCTGGACATTTATAATTGTTTTTAGTGCCTTTCTATTATTTTGGATTATTTTAAATGGTGTCTTATTAGTTAATAATGCTATTGATCCCTATCCATTTATTCTTTTAAATCTTTTACTTTCATGCTTAGCAGCTTTACAAGCACCAATTATAATGATGAGTCAAAATAGAGAAGCTAAAAAAGATACAATTAGAAATAAAAATGATTATCATACAGATTTAAAAAGTGAACTAATATTAGAACAACTTTATGATAGATTAGAAATTGTTATAAAGAATCAATATAAAATCTTAAATTCTTTAAAAAGAGTTGATGACGATAATCCTTCAAAAAAAGATTAATTTTAATTTTAAATGAATAAAATAATACAAAAAGAAGATATTGAGTTGCAAATATATCTTTTTTTTGCTATAATCTTAATTGCTTCAAGGAAGAAAATCCGCTGAAATTAAGATTTTAAGATTTTCCGGTAAGTAAATATAGTATGAAAGGATGTATAAAAATGGCTAATTTAGTTGATAAAATTAATGAGAAGCATATTAGAAAAGACATTCCTGAATTCCGTGTTGGAGATACTGTAAGAGTAGATGTATGGGTAAAAGAAGGTAAAAAAGAAAGAATCCAAGCTTTTGAAGGCTTAGTAGTAGCTAAAAAAGGTGGAAGTGTATCTGAAACTTTCTCAGTACGTAAGAAATCTTATGGTATTGGTGTAACAAGAGTATTCCCAGTTAACTCACCAGCTATTGATAAAATAACTGTAGTTAAGAAGGGTATGGTAAGAAGAGCAAAACTAAACTTCTTAAAAGGAATGAAGAAAGAATACAAAGTAAAAGAAAGAAATTAATTTTTCTTTTTTTTTGCTTTTATAAATGTAAAATAACAATTTAAAAGTATTGATTATTATACAGAAATATTTTATTCTAGAAATATAAATAATAAGGAGTGTGTTTATATGGAAGGCGAAAAAAGGAAAATTAAAAAATTAACTATTACAATTGTAATATTGGTAATATTATTACTAGGAAGTATAGGATATATAGCTTATGATTCATATTTTTATAAATATTTTAAAAAAGATGAAGTAAAAGAAAATAATTCTACTAAAGAAGAACAGAATGAAATAACTGATGAAAAAGCTAATGAAATAACTAATAATGAAATAGAATTAAACTTAAAAGAATCTCCAATCATAGAAGAACTTAAAAGAATTATACCAATTGATAATTCAGGTAAAGATGCCTATCAAAGTAAGAAAGTAACAGCTAAAGACATTTCCAATGATGCTTTATTAAGTTCTGTCGCAAGTTTCCTTTATTATGGATCATTAAATAAATATTGTACTGATAATACTTTTAAAAATGGTAGTTTTTATAGAGTAAATGAAGACAATAATAATACGTGTCCAGGTGGAACTATCAAAAATGGTATATGTCTTACAACTGTTTATTGTGATTCTTATGCTGATTATTATGTTTTTTCTAAAGACATTATTGCCGAAGCAGTTAAAAAAATTTATGGCGATGTAAAGTATACAGATGCAGATATGTCTATATATAAATTCGCAAGTTGTAATTATGCTGATGGATTATATTATTGTGATTGGAAAATGGCTGGTCAATGGGGAACAACCACATGTAACTATGGGGTTAACAAAAATAGTACATTTATAAAGGCAACAAAAAAAGATGACGAAATATTTTTATATGAAAAATATATTTTATATGATAACTATGCTGGTTCTTTTAACGAAGAAACAGAAGAATTAAAATGTAAAACAAAAATCTACAAATATGGTGATAAATCAGGAATGCTTGATGATACTGACGTATATGATGAAGGTGATTACAATTTGTCTATTTCTTATGACGATTCTAAAAACTCAGCAATATTAAAAGATTATGAAGATAAAGCCACTATTTATAAGCATACATTTAAAGATGATGGTTATGGTAACTATATTTGGGTAAGTACAGAACCTACTAATTAATATAAAAATACTAGATTAATTTATTAATTTAGTATTTTTTATGAATAAATTTATTAGTTAAAATATCTTTAATCATTTAAATAAAAATGATACAATGTAAAAGGTGATAAAAATGACCAAAGACAAAAAAAATTTGAAAAATGAAAGTGAAGAAGAAATAACTAAAGAATTAAATAAGAAAAATAATAAAGAAGAAATAAGTAAATTTTTAAGTTTTTTAAAAGAACTATTACCATATGTTATTATTTTAATAGTAGTAGTTTTAATAAGATCCTATGTAGTAACGCCTATTATGGTAAATGGTCCTAGTATGAAACCAACTTTAAATGGTGGAGAAATAATGATTTTAAATAAACTAGGTAAAATAGATAGATATGATATTGTTGTAGTTGATACCGGTTCAGAAGATATTATTAAAAGAGTTATTGCTATGCCAGGCGAAACAATATCTTGTGAAGAAGGCATAGTTTATGTAAATGGTCGTCGACAAGACGAAGAATATAGTGATGGTATAACTAGTGATTTTGATGTAGTTAAACTTGCTGATGATGAATACTTTGTAATGGGAGATAATCGAGAAGATTCTTTAGATAGTAGAAAGTTTGGTGCTTTTAAAGAAGAACAAATTAAAGGTACAACTAACTTCATATTATTTCCATTTAAAGAATTTGGTAAGACTAAATAGGTATTTATGGCAGGATTTGTTGTCCATTTAGCTATTGGTAAAGAATTTATAAGAAAACATCCCAATATAATAAAAAATGAAGAAGAGTTCCTAAAAGGAGTTGTTGTTCCAGATTTAATGGGATCAAATAAAATGATATCTCATTATAGTAAATATTCTAGAACAACTAATTTAAAAGCTTTTCTTGAATCTAAAAATCTTGATACAGATTTTAATAAAGGCTATTTTTTACATTTATATTCAGATTTTGTTTTTTATAATAAATACTTTACTAGTTTTTCTACCGATATTCGCTATGATTATGATTTATCTAATAAATATTTAATGGAAAAATATAATGTTACTATACCAAACTATTTAAAAAATCGTATATTTTTTAAAGAAGGAAAATATAAAGTATTTAGTTTAGAATTATTTATAAAATTTATTGACGAAGTATCTAGTTATGACATGGATAAAGTAAAAAAAGAAGTATTAGAAAATAATTTTAAATGGCAAGTTAAAAATAAGTAGTAAGAAATGGCTTTATTAGCTATTTTTTATTTGTATTTTAAAACCTTTCTGTTATATTATAATTATGTAAAAAGAAATGTGGTATGAAGATGACGAAAAGAAATAAAACGAGGAAAATAAAAGTAGGAAACATTACTATTGGAGGACAAAACAAAGTAGTAATTCAATCAATGTGTAATACGAAGACAAAAGATGTAACATCAACAGTTAACCAAATATTAGAATTAGAAAAAGCTGGTTGTGAAATAATAAGAGTAGCTTGTCTAGATATAGAAGATGCCTATGCTATAAAGAAAATAAAAGAACAAATACATATACCAATTGTTGCTGATATTCATTTTGATTATAAAATCGCCTTAGCTGCTATAGAATCAGGCGTAGATAAAATAAGAATTAATCCAGGTAATATTGGTTCAAAAGAAAATGTTAAAAAAGTAGTAGAAGCTTGTAAAAGTAAGAATATTCCAATTAGAATAGGTGTTAATGCTGGTTCTTTAGAAAAAGAATTATTAAAAAAATATGGTGGCAAACCAACAGCTCAAGCCATGGTGGAAAGTGCTCTAAGACATATTAAAATACTTGAAGATTTAAACTTTTATGATATATGTGTATCATTAAAATCTTCTGATTTAGATTTATGTATAAAAGCATATGAAGAAGCTTCTAAAAGATTTGATTATCCCTTACATATTGGTATTACAGAAGCAGGAACTGAATTTAGTGGTACTATTAAATCAAGTATTGGTTTAGGAATATTGCTAAGCAAAGGTCTTGGAGACACTATTAGAGTCTCTTTAAGTGATGATCCTATAAAAGAAGTGATGGTAGCTAAAGAAATATTAAAAGATTGTGGATTATATAATAATATACCTAAACTAGTTTCATGTCCTACTTGTGGAAGAACGCAAATAGATTTAATTCCTATAGTTAAAGAAATTGAAAAATTTTTACAAGGTTTAAATACTAATATAACAGTTGCTGTAATGGGATGTGTAGTAAACGGACCAGGTGAAGCAAGTAATGCTGATGTTGGAATAGCTGGGGGAATAAAAGAAGGATTATTATTTAAAAAAGGAAAAATCATCAAAAAAATTCCCCAAGATAAAATTGTTGAAGTTTTAGAAAATGAAATTTTAGAGATGATAAAATAATTATTTTTCAAATTTATAATATTGTATAATCTTTATAGGAAAGGAAGTAATATTATGAAGATAAAGGAATATATAAGTAAAGAAAAAATAGAAAAGAAAATAGAAGAACTAGCTATACAAATAAGCAATGACTATAAAGGAAAAGATATCAATATAATATGTGTTTTAAAAGGATCAGCTATTTTTACAGTAGAGTTAGCTTTGAAAATAAAGGAAAATGTAAAGCTTGATTTTATAGAAGTATCAAGTTATTCAGGAACTAAAAGTACTGGTAAAATTAAACTAAATAAAGATATTACTTCATCAATAACTGGAAAAGATGTCTTAATAGTAGAAGATATTATTGATACAGGAATTACTCTAAGTTATTTAAAGGATTATTTATTAAAAAAGAATCCAAAGTCTTTGAAAATATGTACTCTAGTCGATAAGAAAGAAAAAAGGAAAGAAAATGTTGATGTTGATTATGTAGGATTTACGATAGAAGACAAGTTCATTGTTGGTTTTGGTCTTGATTATAATGAAGATTATCGTAACTTACCTTATATAGGAGTAATGGAATAAGCCTATGAAAGAAGTTTTATTTGCAACAGGAAATCCAAGTAAAATAGAAAGATTTTCTAAAGGATTATATAATAAAGGAATAAAAGTAATAGCACTTAAAGATATAAATACTAAAATAGATATTGAAGAAAATGGGCAAAATGCAATTGAAAATGCTCTAATAAAAGCTAGAGCATATGCAAAAGTAGTAAATATTCCAGTATTTGCTATGGACGATACTCTTTATCTAGAAAATGTACCTACTGAAAAACAACCAGGTATGTATGTAAGAAGAGTAAATGGTAAAAGACTTTCTGATGAAGAGATGATTAAACATTATATTGAACTTGTAAAAAAATATGGGGTAAATGGAAAATTAAATTGCAAATGGATATATGGAATAGCTGTTATAAGTAATGGTAAAGAAAGCACTTATAGTTGGAATAGAGATAATTTTTATATGGTAGATAAACCTTCTAATATAATAAATCCTGGTTATCCATTAAATTCAATATCTGTAGATAAAAAATTAAATAAATATTATACAGATATGACAGAAGAAGATAAAGTATTAACTCAAGAAACAGAAGATGATGTTATTGAGTTTATCTCCAATTGTATAAATAATAAATAAATTGTACTAGGAATTATATAGGTAGGTGTTATAAATGGATAAAAATAAAATTAAAGAATTGCTAAATAATTTTATAAATGATGAAAGAATTAATACATTATTACTTCCAACAACTTTTGAAATATATGCCAAAAGTAATGCAGAACTTGCACATAGTTCTTTTTTAGCATCTTTATTTAGTCCAGATAATAATGGAGGGTATGGAGATATTCCTTTAAAAAAATTTATAAAATTAATTGACAAAAAACTAGTAGAGAAAAATTTTCCTGATAAAAAAATAAAAAGTGAAAAATCTCTTGTAGCTTTTAGTAATGAATATATACCAGAAACTTGTATTTTATTTGAAAATTATAAATTAAATAATATTGAAGTAAATACTGAATATAAAGTTAAATCTAACAAATCTATAGATATAAAAATAGATTTTATATATATTTTTGATGATAATAGTACCCAAAGTTTTTCAATTATAATCGAAAATAAGATAGACGCACAAGAAGGTAATAATCAAACAAATAACTATTTTTCAATTATCGACAATATGAAAACCAACTCAAAAAACGTATATGTTTATCTAACATTATTTACCCCTAAGAAAGCTCCTAATAATGAATTTATAGTAATTACTTATGATGAATTATTTGAATATGTTATAGAGCCATTATCAAGTAAAAAATATGAAAATACTTATTTTTATACAAATTTGCTTGACTATAGAAGATTACTATTAAAAAAAATAGGTAAAAATCTAAATAAAAAATATATTGGTACAGAATCTATCAAAGCAGATTATCGAGAATTGATTGACCATATAGAAAATAAAGATATTGATAAAAATGATGAATCCTACTTACTACTTAATAAATTCATAATTGAATATAACGACGTTTTAGTTATGTTAGGTGTTAAAACAGGAAATGATGTTTATGATTTCTGTGATTTACATTTAGATAGTGATGATAGATTATATTTTTTTCCTGTTGGGTCTTATAAAAACAAACCAAAAAATGAGGATTCTATTGAAAAATATAAGGATTGTAAAAAATATGAAATTTATCCTTTAGATGCTAAAAAGTTGGAATTGCAAATTAATGGTGAAAGGATAAATACTTATAAGAATGCTTCTGAATTAGTTAAGTATTTACTTAGGCTAGAACAAAAAGATTTTGGAATAATAAATGCGAAACAATATTTATATGTTAAATGTGGAAATGAATATTATTCCTTAATACAATATAGAAAAAAATTACTTGATGAATAATAAATAATGCTTTATATTAACAGGAGAAATCCTGTTTTTTCTTTGCAAGTATAAAATAGAGAATAATATAATATTATGTTATAATTAGTTTGAAATGAAGAAAGTGATAAAAATATAATAAATTTAGTATAAATTATGTTAGTAAATAGAGAGGCGATTACGACATTTAAGAACATATGCAAAGGAGATGAGAAAATGGAAAAATTAGAAGAACAAAATAATCTATTCATATATAAAAATAAAGATGGTAATATAGTTGTTGATGCCATTTATAAAGATGAAACTCTATGGCTTACGCAAAAAGGAATGGCTAAAGTTTTTGATGTTGGAGTATCGGCAATTTCAAAACATTTGAGAAATATATTTGATGAGGAAGAATTAAATGAGAGTATGGTTGTTTCCAAAATGGAAAATACCACTCAACATGGAGCGATTAAAGAAAAAACACAAACAAATGAAGTTAAAATTTATAATCTTGATGCTATAATTGCGGTTGGTTATCGAGTTAATTCTAAAAAAGCAACTGAATTTAGAATATGGGCAACTAAAATATTAAAAGAATATATGATAAAAGGTTTTGCTTTAAATGATGAGAGATTTATAAATGGAAATAAATTTAGCACACAATATTTTAATGAATTATTAGAAAGAATTAAAACTATTAGAGTAAGCGAAAGAATGT
>CANQZL010000073.1 GCA_947628325.1 uncultured Bacilli bacterium | reverse complement strand
TACTAGTTGTTTTACTAATAACAACATTCTATGATATTAAGAATACTGCTTCTTTAATATTATCTATTATCTTAGTATTAGGTGGAGTACTTTTAGGATTTAATAGTACTTCTAAAAATAAAGATAATATTGATTATAATGTAGAGATTAAAAATATTAAAGAAGATGATAAAGAAGACAATAAAACTCCTGATAATAACGATAAAGAAAATAATAATGGGTCTTCTAGCAAACCAAATAATAGTATTGTAAATAATGGTTCTACTAATGAGTCAGATGATACTGAAGACAATAATGACTCTTCTAATAAACCAGATAATACCGAAAATAATAACCCTGATACTAATGATAAAGAAGATGATACTAATAAGGATGATGATAATACTTTAACTGGTGGGGATGAAGATGATTCTAAGGATGATGAAGATGTTAAAGTAGATATTACAGCTAAAATAGTTAATTCTTTAGTATCTAATTATTATCCTGCAAAGAAAAGTATGATAAATCTTTATTATGAAGTAGATACTAATTGTAAGGAAGATGTTATTAGTTTTGAAATTAATGGAAATAAATATAAAGCAATAAAAGAAAATAATATATATAAAGTTAACTATAATGTAGCTAATGATGCTGGTATAGAAAATATTCAAGTAACGAAGATTTATTTTGAAAATACAATTGTGAATGTAAATTATGAACATCAAGTAGATGTCTTAAAAAATAAACCTGTTATTGATAATTTTACTGCTCAAGATAAAGATGGTAACTTAGTAATAACTTTTGATTTAATAGATAATGATAAAAGCTTTATAAAAGGTAGTGTGTCTGTTAAAGATAGTAAGGGTAATGAAGTATTTAATAGTAAAATAAATACTGGGAAAAATGAATATACTTATAAAGCTAAAGATAATGGAGAATATACTACACAAGTAAATATATCTTATGATTTAGATACTAATAAATTAAATAGTATTACTGGAGATAAAAATGAAAATACAGAAAATATAATAAATCAGAAAACTATGGTTATTACAGATTATAAATTTACTTTTGATAATGTTAAAATAAAAAGTGTAGATAAAGAGAAAAAACTTGTTACAATTGATTTTGTAAGTAGTAATATTTCTATTTATAATGTTAATAAAGTAATAATAAATAATAAGGAATATAATGTTACTAAGAATGATAATAATTATGAAGTAGTTATTAACTTAGAAGATATTTCTAAACAAAATATAGAAATTACTAAGGTTATTTTAGATAATGATAAAGCTTTTGAAGTAAAAAAGGAATTTGTAGTATTTAAAAATATTCCTGTTATTAAGGATTTAAAAATAGATTATAATGAAAAAGATGGACTTGTTAAAGTAAGTTATAATCTTGAAGATAAAGATAAAGTATTAACTAAACAATATGTTGTATTAAAAGATAATTTAGGTAATGTAATAACTACTAAAGAATTAAATGATAATACGACAGGATTTGTATTAGATAATGTAGATAATGCAGGTAGTTATATTGTTGAAGTATTAGGAGATTATGATGTAGTTGATGGATTACTACATAGTAAAGAATTACTTAGTAGAAAAGAATTTACGATAGATTTAAAAATTAGTATAAGTAATACAAGTATTAATTATTATCCTAATAAGGGTGAAGAAATAGAAATTCTATATACAGTAGATTCTAATACTAAAGATATAGTAGAAAGTTTTACTATTAATGGTAAAAAGTATAATGCTTTATTAGTTAATGATAATATTTATAAAGTAATATATAAAGTTAAAGATACTATAGGTATTGAAGATATTAATTTAACTAGTATAAATTATAAAGATGTTGAAGTACCAGAAGATGTTAAAGTAAAAGTTGATGTCTTAAAAGAAGTACCTACTATTGATAATTATGTCTTTGATGATAATAAAGCTATACCTGTATTAACATTTAAATTAAATGATGAAGATAAAGCGTTTATTAAAGGTAAAATTGTTATTATAGATGATAAAGGAAATAATATTAAAGAAATTAATGTTATAAAAGATCAAGAAGATTATGAAATAGAAGGCTTAGAAGAAAATAAAGTATATAGTTTTAAAGTTGAAGTAACATATGACTTAGATAGTGATAAGTTAAATTCGATTACTGGTGAACAAAATGAAGTTACGGGAACTTTATTATCTGGATATATAGATGTTGTTCATGATTATAATTTCTCTTATAATAATTTACAAATTGTTAAGATAGATAAAACTAATAGAAAGGTTGAATTAAAATTTAATAGTACTAATGGTTCGCCTTTTGGAGTTAAAAGAGTTGTAATAAATGGACATAGTTATGATGTTATAAGAGATGGAAATACTTATAGTACAGAGATAACTTTAGATAATACTAATGAAACAAGAGTTATCTTAACTGATATTGTTTTAGAGAATGGACATTTGTTTAATATTACTAAAGATAATTCTGTTATTGTATTTAAAAATGCTCCAATATTAGATGAGTTTCAGTTATTTAATGATAAGAGAAATACTTTAGAAGCGAAATATGCTGTTCTTGATGAATCTAAAACAATTACTAAGTTATATGCACAATTAATAGATGAACTTGGTAATGTGATTGAGACTAGAGAAATTGGATTAAATGATGGAGTAGTTACATTTACTAATTTAGAAGTTGGAGAATATGAAGTAGCTATTTTAGCTGATTATGATTTAGTTGATGGTAATAATTATCAAAAAGTTGCTTTAGGAGAACATAGTTTATCTGTTTTAATTGTCTTAGATACTTTAGAAAATGTTTCTATATCTAATTATTATCCTAATAAAGAACAAAATATAGTCTTAGAATATAAGATTAGTTCTAATACAAATAAAGATGTTTTAAAGCTAGTTATTAATGGTAATGAGTATGATGCAATTAAAAATAATAAAGATAATTATGAAGTAACTTATAAAGTATCTAGTAATGCTGGTATTGAAGAAATAAAAGTAGAAAAAGTTATTTATGAGATTCAAACTATAGAAGAAATAAATTACTTAAATAAAATAGATGTTTTAAAAGATGTACCTAGTATTTCTAATTATCTATCGGATATAGATTATACTAAGAGAACTGTTACTATTACATTTGATATAATTGATAAAGATAATTCTTTATTAAAAGATAATGATGGTAGTATAGTTAATTTATATGGACAATTAAGTAAATGTAAGGATGAAAATAATCAAGAAAAAGTTAATTTAAAAGTTGGACATAATAAATTAGTATTTGTTAATGTACCATTGAATGAAGTATTAAAATTTGAAGTGGTTGGTAATTATGATTTAGATACTGATGAACTAAATTCATTATTGAATAAAGATGATAATGAATTTAGTAATAAATTAGTAAATGAATTTGATGTTGTAGTTATTCCTCCTTCAATATTAAATGTTCATAGTTTAAAGACTTTTAATGAAAAAGAAGAAACTAAGTACTTTAATAAGGATGAAAAAATTAAGTTATCTTTTGAAGCTAAAACAGTTCATCCTGATGGATCAGATTCTATTTATTATCCAGTAACTGCTTTAATAGATGGCAATGAATATAAACTAAATAGTAGTAATGGTATATATAATGTAGAATTACCTGGTTATGCTAGTGCTGGTAAACAAGATATTACTATTCAAAGTATTATTTTAAATAATGAAGAAGAAATAGTAATAGATGATACTGATAAGACTAGTATTGAAGTAGATATCTTAAAAGATGATGTTTATGTAACAGATTTTAATTATAGTGAAGATGCTAATAAAAATGTAACAATTAAGTTTAATGTTAATGATAATGATAAGGCTTTGGTAGATGGAAAAGTCTTAGTATTAGATGTTAATAATAAGATGATTGATGTTAAACCAGAAAAAATTACAAGAGGGGAAAATACAATTGTCTTTAATGCCTTGGACGGAGAATTATTTACATTTAAAGTAATTGCTACTTATGATAAAGATTCAGAGGAAGGCAATGATAACTTAGTAACTGATAAAGAATTATTAGTAGAAGATGTTAATGTATCACAAAATATTGATTACAATTTAGTTGTAGATAGTTTTGATGTAGTAAAGGTAGATACTGATAATAGTAAGGTTACTTTAAAAATTAATAGTTCTAATGATTCAAGTTTCTTAGTAGATAAAGTAGTTATTAATGGAGTTACTTATAATGTTAGATTAGATAGTAATCAAACTAATAAAATGAAAACTTATTATGTGGATATGGTTGTTGATAATTATAAGAGAGTTGTCTTAAAATTAGAAAATATTATATTAAAGAATGAAAAGAAATTTAATGTAAGTAAAGAAACAATAATATTTAAGAATAAGCCAGTAGTTGATGATATATATTTAGCAAATAATATTGATAGTCAATTAGATGCTGAAATTAAGATAACTGATAAAGATAAGACTTTAACTAAGTTATATGCTGTTTTAAAAGATGAAAAAGGAATAGTTAAAAAAGAAGAAGTATTAAATATAGATGATAGAAATGTTTCATTTACTGAGTTAGCTGCTGGAGAATATACAGTTGAAATATTAGCTGATTATAATACTGTAGATGGTGTTTCTCATCAAAAAGAATTATTAGCTTCAGATCCTTTGTTCTATGTTAAACCTGTTGTAGATATTTCAGTTATAAATATATCTAATAAATATCCTAAAAAGGGTGAACAAGTAGAAGTACAATATAAAATAGAATCTAATGTTAATGAAAAAGTTACTAGTTTAGAAATTAATGGACAAAGATATGATGTAGAAGAAGTAGAACCTTTTGTATATAAGATTATATATAAAGATACTAGTGTAGTTGGAGCTACGTATTTAAATATAACTAAGATTAATTTTGAAGAAGAGATAATGCCTTTAGATAATGGATATACTACAAGATTAGATGTATTAAAGATTGATCCAGTTGTTAAAAATATTCAGATAACTGATGATAAGAATAATCAACAATTTAATATTAGTTATGAATTAGAAGATGTTGATAAAACGATTGATAATTTAAAACTTATGTTGATAGATTCTAATAATAATGTTGTTGCAACAGAAGATAATGTTAAAGATAAAAAGAATATTAATGTGTCATATGCTAATAGTAGTATGTCAGGAGGATATACAGTTAAATTCTTAGCTGATTATAATCTTGGAACAGATATTCATTCTTATACTAGTGTAAATATTGGGGAAGAAAAAATATTTACTCAATCAGAAGTTACTATAACAAAAATAGAAGTTGGAGTTGTTGGTAATAGTACAGTAATTAATCAATATCCTAGTAGAAAACAAACAAGTTATCAGATAAGATTTACTGTTTCAGCTTCAGAAGCAATTAGAAAGAAATATAATGGGTTCTCTGGAGTTACTATTAATGGTGTAGATTATGATGGTGGCGCTAATAGGTTTAATGCTAATGGAGTTACTAGTACAACTATTAATTATGTAGTACCAGATAAAGCAGGAATTATAGAATTAAATATAGATAAAATTAAATTAAGTAGTGAATCATATCAAGGTACTGCTCAAGCATTCTTTGCTGTTGCTCCTACATCAGTAACGATTGATGTCTTAAGAAATAAACCTTCTATTCAAAATTTAGAAGTAGTTAAAGAAGATTACCAAAATGGAAATGTTACATTTAAATTTAATGTTATAGAAGATAATGGTGGTTTTGAACATGGATATGTTTCATTAAATAATCAAAAATATGAAATTCATGTTGGAGAAAATACTGTAGAATTTACTAATGTCTTAAAAGATACAGAGTTAAAATTATCTTTCTATGGAGATTATGACTTAGATACTGATACAATTGAAGAAGGTAAAAATAACTATAAAGATCAATTATTATATGAAGAAAACTATGGATTATATAGTACAGAAACTTATAATAATATAGAATTAATTAATGTTGTAACAAATAGTGATAATAATGATAATTATTTTGAAAAAGAAGAAAAAGTTAATTTGAAATTTGATGTTGTTAATAGTAATTCTTTTGAAATTGAAAAGATTATTATTGGAGAAAATGAATATAATGTAGAATTAACTGATAATGGATATACAGCTACTTTAAATGGTTATGATACTTATGGAATAAAAGATATTAGTATTAAAGAAATAGTATTAAAGGGTGGTAAAAAGATAAAACTTGCTAAACCAGTTAATACTAAAATAGAAGTATTAAAAGATGTAGTAAAGGTAAATGACTTTAAATTTGAAGAAGATACAGATAATATTAATTTAAAAATATCTTTAAAGGATGCTGATAATTCATTAGTAGGAAATGTTGCTTCTAGTGTAATTGTAAAAGTATATGATGAAGATGGTAATGAAATAGATACTTATCCTTATAGTGGAAATATTTCAATTCCTAAAAAAGGTAATGTAAGATATTATGTTAAAGTAATAGCTAGTTATGATCGTGATAGTGTAATAGGTAATGATAATGCAAATAATGAAGTAGAAATTTATCAAGATGTTGTTTCTATAGATAAAAACTATATAGAATTAAAAGATATTATTAATGTTATACTATTTAAAGAAAATAATGATAAAGTTGAAGAAGTAGAAAGTGTTCAAATAGATGATTTAACTACTAATATTGATTCTTATTTTGTAAGAATAGAAATGAATCAAATGACTTCAGTACATAGTAAGATTAAAAAAGTTATTACAGATGATGATAAGTTAGTTTTAGTTCTTGATTATGAATATACTGTAAAAGAAAAAGAAGTTAAGAATCAAGAATTAAAAATTACGTTTGGATCTATTAATAATGGTCAAGCTGATAATGAAGTTCGTCCATTAACATTAGAAGAATTAATTGATAAAATTAATAATAATCCTGATGCAACAATTATCTTAACTCGTGATTATGATATGTCTTTAGTAAACGTTGATACAGATTCTTACTTTGATGTAGACTTTACTGGTACTTTTGATGGTAATGGATATACCTTAAGAAATCTAAATAAGCCATTATTTAACTCTATTACTAATGGTACTGTGAAGAATGTTAAAATAAATAATATTAATATTACTTCTAATACACAATTGGGTTCTTTAGCTAATACAACTAGTGGAGCAACAATTAAAGATATCTTAGTAAAAAATCTTGTTAAGAGTAATAGTAATCATGATGGTGGTGGATTAATAGGTAAAGCTACTAATAATACCATAATAGAAAATAGTAAAATAACAGGATTAAGATTAAGTGTTGGATGGAATGCTCAAAGAAATGGTGGATTAGTAGGAACATTACAAAATTCTAAAATAAATAATTCATATGTTGTAGGAATTGTTTCAGCTAATTGGAACTTTATTGGAGCTTTAGTAGGTAATTCGTATGATAGTGAGATTACTAATAGTTATGTAAAAGTTACTATAAGTGGTAATATTACTTGTGACTTAGCATGTTCTATAGGTGGTTCTTCAATATATAGAAATAATGTTAGTTTAACTACGGGTGCTAAAAATGGCTTTGCTAGTAGAGGAACATATGAAAATAATTATCGCTTAGTAAATGATGGTAGTGTAAGTACAACAGAGGGAATAACTAATATTAGTACTGATGAGGTAGATAGTGACTTATTTAAAAAAGC
>CANQZL010000072.1 GCA_947628325.1 uncultured Bacilli bacterium | reverse complement strand
TATGGTATAATGTATATGGTGATGATATGAAAAAAGGTAATCATACAATAATCCAAATATTTGTAGTTATTATGGTATTAGGAGTATTTACTTTAGTTATGTTAGGTTCAACATCATATGCATTTAAAGATCATACCGAAGATTATCTAGATGAAATTAAACATGTAATACTCAAAGAAGCTAAAATATATGGAAAAACTTTAAATAGTTTAAAAGAAGAAGGAAGTCTTATAATAACATTAAATGATTTAATAGATGCAGGATATTATGTGCCAGATGATAATGAAGGTGATGTAGTTGATCCTAGAAATAGTAAAGCTACATTAAATAGTTTAAAAATAAAACTAGTGTATCAAGAAGATGGAAATATTGATGCTGAAATTATTGAAGAAGAGTAATTCTTCTTTTTTTGACAAAATATTTTGTAAAAAACTTGTCAAAAAAATGACTAAATACTATATAAAATTGTAAAAATTATGTATTATATTATTGTAAGGGCGTGATAAAAGTGATATATCCTTCAATAGACAAACTATTAAATATTGTCGATTCAAAGTATAAACTAGTTCATATAGCATCTAGAAGAAGTAAACAAATGCTAGAAAATAAACATTTTCAAATGAAACAAAGTGAATATGTCAATAAAAAAGAACTCGGTAGAGCTTTAGAAGAAATAGAAAAAGGATTAATTACAATTAAAGAGAATTAATCCTTTTTAAATATAAAAAAATTCCTAAAAATAGGAATTATTAAGAACTTCTTTCTTCTTTTTTTAATGTTCTAGCTTCTCTAGCAGATAGAATAACTTTTTCACCATTAATAGTTACTTTTTGAAGATTTGGTTTTTGAGCATGCTTAGTTGCATTTAAAGCATGACTTCTTCTATTACCAGTTAAAGGTTTTTTAGTACTTAATTTTTTTGTCATAATTACGCCTCCTTTAAAAATCATTTCATTAAAGACTTTACCATAATATTGGGATAAAGTCAAATAATTTATATATCTTCATCTGCTTTTATAATTGTAAAATTTAATCTATTGTAGTAAAATCATTTTTAGTTTATGGGGGATTTTATGAAAATAGTATTAAGTATTTCATTAAGTGAAGAATATGATAGTATTTTACAAACTAGTTTAGCTCTTTCTTATGATAAAGAAGATGAAGATATATGTCGAATAGACGTTCTTACATCTCCTAATTTTAAATATGAAGATGTTGTTAATAAACTAAGTATTCTTGATACAATTAAATATTATAGTATTGAAGATGAACTAGGTATTTCTTTAGATGAAGAAGATAAAAAATTTAATAAATATATTAGTGATAATGTTTCTCAAATTATAAGTGAAGCTATAAATCCTAAAGAAATAGAAATATATGGTAGTTTTGGTAATATAAAAAAATTTTTTGAAGTTAATTCTCTATTAAAAGATAAAAAAATATTAATAAGAGAACCATTACCATTTAACAGAGATATTTTAGAAAAATTACAATTAATTTTTGATAAGAAAAATGTCTTAACAAGAGTTGAAGGAAATGAAGATTCTATATCTTTAGATGAATTTGCTAAGAGTTTAGATATTATAGATAATATAGTAAATTATATAAATGAGTTTGATTATAGTCCTTTAGAAGAACTTATCCATGTTTATGACATAGTAAGAGATCGTCTCTATATAAAAGAAGCTTCATATGAAAAACCAACTAAGTCTAGAGATTTGACACAATCTTTATTAAATAATTCAATAGTATGTTTAGGATTTGCTAATATCTTTGTAACAATATTGGAAAAATTAAATATTAAAGCAATGGTTTATATTATAGATTCAACTAAAGATGAAAACCATCAACATGCAAGAGCCTTAGTCTTTATAGATGATCCTAAATATCATATTAAAGGATTATATTTCTTTGATCCTACTTTTGATTGTAAAAAAGCTAATGATGGAAATAATTTTTTAAATAAATATATGTATTTTGGAAGAACTTATGAACAAATAAAATGTTTTGATAATGGTAATTTTACTTATAATATGTATCCTTTCTTTGATACTGATAATATATATGCATTAGAGAATAATTTTCATTTAAATGGAGAAGTCCCTTTTTTACCAGAATTATTAAAATATCATGTAAGAAGAATGCATGAAATAGTTTATGGTGGTTTAAATGAATATATGTCTATGTTTTATCAAAATAGTTTTGATATTGAAGAAATAATAGAAAGACTTCTAAATATAAAAGAACTTGCTGAAAAGCCAATACCAATATCTACCTTTTTAAAAGCATTATATGTTGTAAGAAAAAATGAATATTATAGTAATCCTAAAAAGTATATATTTGATATTAATTGTTTAATAGATATTTTATATAATTCAAAATTTATTAAATTAGATAGTGAAGAAAATAGATTGTATTTTGCTATTTTTAATCGGGGAATAATATATAGTAAGAATGAAATTAGTAGAATAGTTAAAAGGAAAGTTAAAGAAAATAATTTAGATAAAGAAATAGCTGAAATTAAATTAACAAGAACATTAAGAGAAATTTATAATAAAAGAAAAGAAGAATCAAAATGAAATAGTAAGATCCTTTTTCTTTAGAAATTTTTTATACAAAATCATACAAACATTTGTTTACAGACTATAATATATTTGATATAATTGTAATTATGAAGGGTGGTAGTATTATGTTTATTCCTTTAGGTATAAAAAGTGATTATTCTTTACTTAAGAGTTTAATTAAAATACCAGACTTAATTGAATACTTAAAAAAACATAATATTACGGCTTGTGGTTTACTTGATGATAATTTATTTGGTAGTATATGTTTTTATAATAATTGTATAAATAATAAAATAAAACCTATTATTGGGTTAAATATAAAATTTAGTAATTATAATATATATTTATATGCTAAAAATTATAGTGGTTATCAAAGTTTACTTAAGGTAAATACAATTATTCAAGGAAGAGAAATAAACTATGTTGATTTAAAAAGTTATAGTAAAGATGTAATTTGTATACTACCTTATAATAGTATTGAAATATATGATGAACTAAAAAAAATATATAAAGATTTATATATTGGATATAGTAGTGATTATGAAAAAAGTAATGCTTCATTAATAAATAAAAATATTGTTTATATTAATGAGATATGTGTTTATGAATTTCAAGAAGTTAAATATTTAAAAATATTAAGAGAAATAGAAACTGGTTTAGAAGAAGATTTAGAAAAATATAGTGATAGCTATTTAGAAAAAGAAGTTAAAGAAGAAGATATTAAGACAACAGAAGACTTTGCTAATTTAATAGATTTGGTTATACCTAAAAACGGAAATTATATTCCCCATTATGATTCTAATATTAAAGATTCATATGCTTATTTATGTTCATTATGTAAAAAAGGTTTAGAGAAAAGACTTAATAATAATGTAACAAAAGAATATAGTGATAGATTACTAATGGAACTAAATGTAATTAATAAAATGGGCTTTGTTGATTACTTTCTAATTGTTTATGATTACGTTAAGTTTGCTAAAAAAAATAATATTTTAGTTGGACCTGGAAGAGGTAGTGCAGCTGGTTCTTTAGTTAGTTATTCTATTGGAATTACAAATATTGATCCAATTAAATATGACTTATTATTTGAAAGATTTTTAAATCCTGAACGTATTACAATGCCTGATATTGATATAGATTTTGAATATACTAAAAGAGATCAAGTTATCAATTATGTTAAAGAAAGATATGGAACAGATAAAGTATCTAATATTATGACATTTGGGACCTTAGGAGCTAGACAAGTCATCCGTGATGTTGGGAAATGCTTAAATGTGGATAGTAGCCTTATCGATAAGCTAAGTAATTTATTAGATTCTAAAGCTTCTTTAGTAGATAATTTAAAAAATAAATATGTTAAAGAATTTGTTAATTCTCATAATGAAATAAAAAGAGTATATCAAATTAGTTTTAAATTAGAAGGATTAAAAAGACATATTAGTACCCATGCTGCTGGAGTTGTAATATCTTCTGTAACCTTAGATGATGTTATACCAATATGTATTAATGGTAAAGATATTTTAACTGGTGTTACAATGGAATACTTAGAGGATTTAGGTTTACTAAAGATGGACTTCTTAGCTTTAAGGAATTTAACTATTATTCAAAATGTTTTGGAATTAATTCAAAATGAAACAGGTAAGTTTATTAATTTAGCCGACATATCTTTAGATGATAAAGAAACTATTGATATTTTTAAAAAGGTTGATACGGAAGGAATATTCCAATTTGAAAGTTCTGGAATGAAGAATTTTTTAGCTAAGTTACAACCCGATAGTTTTGCTGATTTAATAGCTGCTGTAGCTTTATTTAGACCTGGACCAATGCAAAACATTGATACCTATATTAAAAGGAAAAATGG
This sequence comes from uncultured Bacilli bacterium, assembly GCA_947628325.1. GTDB lineage: Bacteria > Bacillota_I > Bacilli_A > RF39 > UBA660 > Coprovivens. Next base: position 3,461 of record CANQZL010000072.1, on the reverse strand, counting down.
TAAAGAAAAAGTTATATATCCTGATGCATCATTAGAAAGTATTTTATCTTCAACATATGGTATTATGATATATCAAGAACAAATTATGCAAGTTTTAGTTAAAATGGGTAATTATACATTTGCTGAAGCTGATAATATTAGAAGAGCTATGAGTAAGAAAAAGGCTCAAGTAATGGAACATGAAAGAGATGTTTTTGTTAAACGTTCTTTAGCAAATGGTTATTCAAAAGAAAAAGCTAATGAAGTATATGATTTAATAGTTAAATTTGCTAATTATGGTTTTAATAAAGCTCATTCCGTATCATATGCTTTAATTGGCTATCAAATGGCTTATTTAAAAGCTAATTATCCTGTATATTTTATTGCTAATTTACTTAATATGAGTATTGGTAGTGATATTAAAACTAAAGAATATATAGATGAAGCTAAAAAGAAAAATATTTTAGTTTTTAAACCTAATATAAATGTAAGTAAAGAATTTTATTTAATAAAAGATAATGCTTTATTACTTCCTTTAAATTCTATTCATAACGTTGGAGGTTCTGCTGTTAGTGAAATTATTAAAGAAAGAGAAACTAATGGTAAATATAAAGATTTCTTTGACTTTGTAGCTAGAACTTATGGTAAAAGTGTAAATCGTAAGACTTTAGAATCATTAATAGATGCTGATGTTTTTAGAGACTTTAAAATTAATCATAAAACACTTTATACTAGTATTGATAGTGCATTAGATTATGCATCTTTATGTAGTGACTTAGACGAATCTTTAATAATGAAACCAGATTATGAAGTTGAAACAGAATATAGTGAAAATGAACTTATGAGTAGAGAATTAAGTACTTTTGGTTTTTATGTAACTAATCATCCTGCTAGCAAATATCAAGAAGGTATTATGAAAATAAATAAAATTAAAAATTATTTTGACAAATATGTTGATAGTGTTGTTATAATAGGTAGTATTAGGAAGATTAAAACTAAAAAAGGAGAAGATATGGGTTTTGTTTTAGGTAGCGATGAAACGGGTAGTACTGATTTTATTGTTTTTCCTAAAAATAATAGATTCTTAACCATGATTAAAAAAGATGATTTAGTAAAAATTAGAGGTCAAGTAACCAAACGAATGGATAAATATCAAATTGTTGTTATGAATTTAGAAAAATTGTAGGTGAAAAAATGCAAGAGAAAATGTTTAAATTCTTAGATAGTGTTGGATATGAAGATACAGATGGTAATTTTAATAATGCCTATATTTCAAGAGTTATTTTAAATAAAAATAAAAAAAGTTTTGAAGTCTTTATCCAAAATGATAAACCAATTAATCCAATTGCCACCTTAAAATTAATAAATTGTGCTAAAAAAGGGATTAAAGGACAAGGCAAATGCCATATTAATTTTGTATATGATAGTATGGAAGATGAAGATATCTTGGAAGCATTTAAAGTATTATTAGGAGAATTAATAGCTAAAAGACCTTCTTTAGTATCTTTAGAAAATAAAAACATTACAATTGATGATGATTTTATAATAATTGAATTAGATAGTAAAAGTGAAGAATATGATATGCTTCAAAAAGAAATAAAAGGCTTAGTTAATGGCTTAATTGAACTAGGTTTTTATGAAATGGAAATTACTACAGCTATAAATAAAGAAAATGAACAAAAAATTCAGGAAGAAATTGAAGCTGATCGCAATAAAAAAATTGAAATAGAGTTTTTTGAGGAACCAGAACAATTTAATAGTAATGGTGGCTGGAAAGCTAAAAAGAAAGTTGATTATAAACGTGAAGGTATTGTTACTATTGATAGTATTGATAGAGAAGAAAATAGTGTTAATTTAGAAGCCTATATTTTTGGTTCAGAATTTACAAAACTAAAAGCTAAAGATGGTCGAGATATATTTTTAATAACTTTAAAAATAAGTGATAATACTTCAAGTATTAAAGCAAAATGTTTTGCTAAAGATGAAGAAGATATGACAGCTAAGTCTAAAGAATTAATTGATGGAAATTGGTATAACTTTAAAGGTCAAGTAAGATATGATAATTTTGAAAAAGACTTAGTCTTTAATTTTAGAAGTTATAAGAAAATGGAAAATGTTCCAAGTTATAAAAGAGTAGATGAAGAACTAGAAAAACGTGTTGAGTTACATGCTCATACAATGATGAGTCAAATGGATGGAGTTTGTAACGAAGTCAAATTAGTTAAACAAGCCATGGAATGGGGACACAAAGGTATAGCCATAACTGACCATGATTGTTGTCAGTCATTCCCTCATGTCTTTACAGAAGTTACAGCTTTTAATAAGAATTTAAAGAAAAAAGCTCAAGCTAAAATTGATGACTTAAAGAAAAGTTTAGAAGAAATTAAAAGTAGTGATAATCAAGAAGGCATTCAGGAAATGGAACAGATGATTGCTAAGGCTGTAGAAGAAAAAGAAAACTTACAATTTTTTAAAGCTGGCTATGGTACAGAACTAGAAATGTGTGAATCATATTTAAATGTTTGTTTTAATCCTAATGATGATAAATTACAAGGTAATACATATGTTGTATTCGATACAGAAACAACAGGTTTTAATCCAGGTCTTGGTGATTCGATGATTGAAATAGGTGGCGTTAAAATTCATAACGGAGAAGTTATTGATCGTTTTGATGAACTTATAAATCCTCATCATCATATAGATGAACAAATTACAAGAGTTACAGATATATCTGATGATGATGTAAAAGATGCTGATAATGAAGAAAATGTTGTAAAAAGATTTAAAGAATGGATAGCAGATTTACCATTAGTAGCTCATAATGCTAAATTTGATAAAAATATGCTTGATATGGCTTATTATAAATATAATTTAGGTAAATTAGAAAATCCTATTATAGATACCTTAATGTTATCAAGAGTTATTAATCGTGATTTAAAAAAACATAGTTTAAAAGCTTTAGGTAAATTCTATGGAATAGATACAGGAGAAGCTGAAGAGGATGATGAAGAATCTGTTAATGAATCTGCATCTTTAAGAAATATTATTGATAGTGAAATAGGTGAGTCATTTGAAAGTATCTCAATAGATGGAGAACCTGTATTAACAATTGAAAAACAAGAATATTATGATATAGATATAACAACCGAAGAAAGAGTAAGAAAATATCGTAATGTGTATCATTTAGAAGTTATCCACAAAGCTTCAAAAACTGAAGAAATAACTTTAGAGGTTATTCCTAAAAAAGATATTAAATTAATAGATTATAATCAAGTAATTAAATTACATCCTGCTGAAAATGATATCGAAATAAAATACGAAGATGCTTTTGGTGAGAAAAGTATAACGATAGTTGTCTATGTTGGGCAACACCATGGAGCTGATGTCGACTCAGAAAATACGGGATATATATTTAATAAAATGTTAAATCAAATAAAAGGTGTTGATAAACTAAGTGATTTAAATGACTTAGGTTTACTTGA
>CANQZL010000071.1 GCA_947628325.1 uncultured Bacilli bacterium | reverse complement strand
GTTCGTCCTTGACTAATTTCTATAACTTATTTCCCATGACAAGTATATATGGGCACTTTGAATTTTAAATAACAATTATTAAAAAAGGCTTGTTATAAGTCTTTTTTTTTGATACAATAGACACGGCTTTAAAAAGCAAATAAACATATTTGTGGATTTTGTCTTTCGAGTGCCGAAGAGGTGAAAGCAAAAGGTGAAGCAAATAGATGTATAACGAAGGAGGGAATATTTTTATGGCCGTAGTTTCTTTAAGTTATTTATTAGAAGCTGGTGTACATTTTGGACATCAAACTAAAAGATGGAATCCAAAAATGAAAGAGTACATATTTACAACAAGAGATGACATTTATATTATCGATTTGCAGAAAACATTGGCAAAAATCGAGGAAGCTTATGCAGAAATTAATAAAATTGCTGCTAATGGTGGGACATTCCTATTTGTAGGAACTAAAAAGCAAGCTCAAGAAGCTGCAAAAGAAAACGCAGAAAGAACAAATTCTTATTACGTTACTGAAAGATGGTTAGGTGGTACTTTAACAAACTTCCGTACTATTAGAAGTAGAGTAAAACGTCTTGAACAAATTGAAGACATGGAAAAAAATGGAATATTTGATGTTCTTCCTAAAAAAGAAGTTATCAATTTAAAAAAGGAATATGATAAACTTAACAAACTATTATGTGGAATTCGTTCAATGGATAAATTACCACAAGGTTTAATTATTGTTGATCCTAAAAAAGAAATTAATGCAATTAGAGAAGCAAGAAAGTTAAATATACCAATTTTTGGTGTTGTTGATACTAATTGTGATCCTGATGATGTTGATTTTGTAATACCTGGTAATGATGATGCAGTAAGAGCTGTTAAAGTTGTTTTAGGTGTATTAGGTAATGCTATTGCTGAAGCAAATGGTAATGAAATAATTGATTATGTTACTGAAGAAGATAAAAAGGCTAAGAAAGAAAACAACAAAGAAGAAGATAATAACGTAGCTGAAACTTTAAAAGAAGCTTTAGAAGCTCCAGTTAAAAAAGAAGATAAGACTGACGATACTCAAGAAGAAGTAGAGGAAGTTGAAGAAGTTGAAGAAACTGATGAAGTTGAAGAACATGAAACTTCTGAAGAAGAAGATTTAAGTAAAAAAACTTTAACTGAATTAAAAGCAATGGCTAAATCTTCAGGAATTAAAGGTTATTCAGCAATGAAAAAAGATGATCTTATTTCACTATTAAGTGAATAATATATAGCAAAGAAAGAAGGGTTACAAATGATAAGCGCAAGCTTAGTTAAAGAATTACGTGAACAAACTGGTGCTGGAATGATGGATTGCAAAAAAGCATTATCAGAATGTGATGGTAATCTTGAAAAAGCAGTTGATTGGTTACGTGAAAAAGGTATTGCTAAAGCTGGTAAAAAAGAAGCAAGAATTGCTGCTGAAGGTTTAGCAGATATCTTTGTTGATGGTAATAAAGCTGTTATGATTGAAATAAATGCCGAAACAGACTTTGTTAGTAAAAATGATGAATTTAAAGATTTAATTAAAACTGTTGGTGAAACTATTTTACATAGTGATGCTAAAACATTAGAAGAAGCTAATGAACTACCATATGAAGATGGAACAATTAAAGATTTAATCATTGCTAAAACAGCTAAGATTGGTGAAAAATTAGATTTCCGTCGTTTAGCTGTTATAACTAAAAATGATGATGAAAACTTTGGAACATATTTACATATGGGAGGAAAAATTGCTGTAGTAACAGTAATTAAAGGTGCTAATAGTGAAGTTGCTAAAGATGTAGCAATGCAAGCAGCAGCTATGAAACCAAAATATGTTTTTAAAGAAGATGTCCCTTTAGAAGAAGTTAATCGTGAAAGAGAAGTTCTAAAAGAACAAGCTATGAATGAAGGAAAACCTGCTGAAATAGCTGAAAAAATGGTTGATGGAAGACTAAATAAATTCTTTAAAGAAATTTGTTTATCTTTACAAGAATTTATTAAAGATGGGGATATCGATGTAACTAAATACGTAACTAACAATGGAGGAGAATTAATTGGTATGACTTGCTTCACAGTAGGCGAAGGTATTGAAAAACGCCAAGATAACTTTGCTGAAGAAGTAATGGCTCAAATCAATAAGTAATAAATTAGACACTTTTTTACAAGTGTCTTTTTTATTAACCTAATTTAAGTTAATTCCGTGTTATAATACAAATAGGAGTGAAATTATGACACCAAAAGTTAAATCAATACTTAGAAAAATTATATATTTTTTATTATTTGCCCTTATGATAGTTGCTTTTATAGTTTTAAGTGAAAAATATGCTGATAATAGTAAACAGAGAGTTTCTGTAATTAGTGATTACTATGAGAATACTAAAGCTGATTGTTATGAAGTTATTTCTGGTAATAAAATGATATCATTACTTAAAAGTGGTAAAAATATAATATTTATTGGTAGTAGTGTTTCTGATTATTCAAGAAAATATATGGAAGAATTAGATACTATTTTTAAAAATCTTAAAATAGATAAAGTTTATTATTATGATATTAATAATGATAAATTACAAGAAAATTCTAATTATTATGATATAAAAGAATTATTAAATGGTTATTTAGTTGAAACAGATACTGTAAGTAATAATTTGTTATCACCTAGTTTATATATTTTAAATGATGGTAAAGTTATGTATTATAATGTTGAAACATCAGCTATGAAGAATACTGATACTGTTAAATCTTATTGGACACCAGAAAAAGAAATTACCTTTAGTAATGAAATAACAGCTGCTATAAGTAATTATTATTTGAATTAATACTATTTATGCTATATAATTAAATCATTAGAGGAGAGAAAAAAATGATAGATGATGAAGTAGAATTAAATATGATGCATGCTCTTGAAGTTATGGATAATCGTCTTACTACGATTAGAGCAGGACGTGCTAATCCAGCTATGGTAAGTGGAATTAATGTTTCTTATTATGGAGTAACAACACCAATTCAAAGTCTTGCTAATATAACAGTTCCAGAAGCTAGAACATTAATGATTAAACCATTTGATAAAGGTTGCTTAAAAGATATAGTTAAAGCTATTCAAGAAGCTAATTTAGGAATTAATCCTACTGATAATGGGGAAGCTGTAATATTAACTGTTCCAGAATTAACGGAAGATCGTCGAAAAGAATATGTTAAACAAGCTAAGCAAATTGCTGAAGAAACAAAAGTTGCTTTAAGAAAAGTTCGTCAAGAAGCTAATGACGATGTCAAAAAAGATGAATCAGTTACTGAAGATCAGGAAAAAATGATGTTAGATGAGATTCAAAAACTTATTACGGAGTATAATAAAAAAGTCGATGATAAATTAAAAGAAAAAGAAGAAGAATTAATGAAAGTTTAGCAAACATAATTGTTTGCTTTTTTAATACTTATATTTTATAATAAATATTCGAATTGAGTGATTATATGAGCGAGTTTAGAGAATTAGAATATGGTATTAAATATCGTAGTATTAAAGTAGGAGATAACTATTTATTAGTTCCGATTGGTTTAATAGGTGGTTATAAAGTTAAAGATTCTTTTTATTCTGAAAAAAAATATTCCTTAGCTGATGCTTTTTTAAATTTGGATAAAAATAAATATGTTGTTGATGATATATATAGTGAAGATGAGTTATGTGAATACTATGAGTGTGATGATGTTAACTTTGTCTTAGAATATTTTTTTTCTGAAAAGAGTGACTATGTAGTTTTAGTTCAAAAGAAAAAAGATGGAATCGTCAAAAGATCTATTGATTTAAAAATGTTTAGTTCTTTAAATCCTCAAGAACAATATGAAAATGATAAAAGTAAAGCTACAGTAACATTAAATGATGATGCTATTATGGATTTATTAAGTTCTTGTGATATAGATGAAATTAGGAAAAAATTACATCGTTATGGTAAAATAACTGCTGAAGTAGCGACTAATTTAAAGAAAAAAGGCATAAGTAAAGTAGTTTTTAAAAATGGTCATGTTGAAGAAATAGAAACTACTAAAAAAATTAAAAGTATCGAAGAACCTTCTCCTATAATTAATTATTCTAATAAAAAGAATAATAATGAAGATAGAGATACTTCATATTTAGGATTAGTTAAGTATTTAAAAGAACGAGTTTTTGGACATGAAAAAGAAATTGAAATATTAGCAAAACAATTAATTTTTAATTATTATTCAACTCCTAAGTATGGAACAGAACCTATTTTAATAATTGGGCCAACTGGTACAGGAAAAACGGCTACTATGCGAGCTGCTTCTGAGTATTTAGGAGTACCATTTATTGAAATTAATTCGGCTAATTTAATAGCTCAAGGAATACGTGGTACTTCAATTGAATCACAATTATATGCTCTTTTACATAATTGTGGTTTTGATAATAAAATAGCTGAAAAAGGAATTATCTTTTTTGATGAATTTGATAAACTTGGCGAAAGTAAATTAGATACTAAAGAGGATGTTCCTAATATTTTGCTTAAATTTTTAGATGGTAGTGTCTTTACGATTGAAAGATTAGAAGGGGATTTTACTTTTGATACAACAATGACTAGTAAAGTATTTGCAGGAGCATTTGAAGGGCTTTTTGTAGATAGAAAAAATATTGGTTTTAGTAGAAATGAAAAAGAAGGAAGAGAGTTTGATGCTCGTCGTATTCACGAAGAAGAGTATTATGGGAAACAATTAGTTACACGTATTAATCATATTCTGTTATATGATGAATTAGATAGACAAACTAAAAAGAGAGCATTACTAGAATCAAAATTGAGTAAATTAAGATTAAAAAAAGAACGTTATGAAGAACAATTTGGAGTAAGTCTTGAAGCTACTGATGAATATATTGAAGCCATTTTAGATTTATTAAAAGAACAAGATCGAAGTATGAGAGATATCGATAATTTAGTAATCTCTAGTTTAGAAATGGCTGAATGTGCCATTTTAGCAAATCAAGGAAAAGTAAAAAAATTAATCTTAACATCTGAAACGGCTAAAAATAATAAAGATTTTACTTTATATTAAAAAGACCTTAAAAGGTCTTTTATTCTTATAAAAATTGTTTTAGTTTTTCTAATGAGTCTTCTTGAGTTTTTACATAATCTCTTACGATTTCATTAATTTCTTCATCACTACCTTTGTTATTTAGAAGTCTTCTGCCTTCAATAATTCCCATATTAGTTCCTTGCATTATTAATTCAGCAATTTTAGATGAAGTATCGTCCATCATTGTTTTCATTTCAATACCATACCAAGTCATAACTTTATTAACTATATTTGTTTCGTGAGGCTTTTTTTCACTATATTCAGGATATAGGTTGCATATTCTATCAGAAATATCTTGGTAGTCTTGGCATTGTTTTTTCAAAACTTTCTTAAGTTCATTATCTTTTACTTTATCGATAACAAAATTAATAGCATCAATTCCCATAGTCGCCCCTTTATTTAATTCATCTAAGACATTTACTTTATTTTCTTTTTCCATTAAAATTCCTCCATAATCATATTATGTAAATAATTAAAAAAAATATTCTTTATTATATAAAATTTGAATAATATTTTTCTTTTTATAAATGATATTATGTTATAATTACTAAAGAGGTGTTAATGATGAAAAAGATTTCTTTATATTTAATATTGATATGTTTTAGTTTAATTTGTTTAACTGGTTGTGGTAGTAAGAATGAGAAAAAAGAAGATTCTATTAATAGTTCTTTAAATAGTACTAATTATGAAGATAAACAGGAAGAGGATACAGAAAGTAAAGAAGATTCTTCTAAAGAAACTGAAGAGAATCAAAGTACTGAGCAATCTAATAATAGTAATAATACACAAAGTAATAGTTCAAGTAACCAGCAAAGTAATAATACACAGAGTAATTCTTCAAGTAATCAGCAGAGTAGTAATACTCAAAGTAATAATACTTCTAATAGTGGAAGTAATAAAGAAGAAAAATCTACTTGTGTATCAAAAAAATTTAATGAAAAGTATAAATATGTTTATGAAGATGAAAAAACTTGTCATAAAGAAGGAGAGAGTACAGCATTTTTTGATATTACAGATAATGTTGACGATAGGGTATTTACAATTAATTGTGATAAGATAGTTGATGATTGTGGTAAAACTTGGTGGGGTGTTTCATATAATATATATGATCCTAGTAATTCAACTAGAGATGATGGTGTTGTTGTTCTTCATTATTAGTAAAAGTATAAGAAATAATTGAAAATTAAGAAAACGACTTTTTAGTCGTTTTTAATTTTTTTAAAAGATTAAGTTTAATAGGATTATGGTTTTAAAGGGTAGATTAAATCAATTTTATTTTGTTAGATTTTCAACAAAATGATATATTTTATTTGGATTAATAATTGCTTCCTTTATTTGCTTAGGAACAATTTTATAATTATCAATTTTAGCTACATCAATCCATTCAAAATTAATCCAGTCTCCTTCAAGTCCTTTAAAGTTAGTGTTATTGATATTACCTTCAAAAATTCCTTGATAAATCAAATTGATTTGTTGATTATAATATCCTTTAGCTTCGGCAAATTCTTCGCTTATAGCAAGAAATGAATATTTTATGTTTTTATAACCGAGTTCTTCTTCTATTTCTCTTTTTATTGCTTGTAAACTTTCTTCTTTTTGAGCAATTTTTCCTCCAGGTAACATATAGAAATCTCGTCCTTCACATTTAAATAAGAGAACTTTAGTTTTGTCTTTATTAAAAAGAACACATGATACACGATACAAAAATTGAAAATCATTATTTATATATTTTATGTCCATTTTCTTTTCCTTTCTAGTAAATTGATTATGTAATACGTCAAGCGTTTTCTAATTGACGCCTCTCGTATTTTAACTTGTACAAATTATTTATAAATTTAATTAATTTAGAATCAGAATCAATCAAATAATGAAAAATTCAAAGTTAATGTTAATTTAATACCCAAAAAAGAGTGAATATGAAAACTTAGCTATCCATTTTGATTTTTACTATAACATTCTTTTTTATAATATAAGGTTCTTAGTTTATCTAAGCCTAAAGTATTAAAATTAATTTCATCAAAGCCATAGGATATTAATTCAGCAATTAATTTTCTTCTTTGTTCTTCTAATGGAAATTCGTAATAAATTGAATTATCATAATAAACTAGCAATCCAATGTCTTTGATTTCTTGTAATTGAATTTTACTATTCATACCTTCTTTATAATAATGATGATCATATTTAAGAGTATCAAATATTTTTTTATAACCAAGTTCTAGCAAAACTTTTTCTAAATTAACTAGTTCATCTAAAGGTACTTCATCTATAGTTAATTCTTTTAGCAAATTATTTTGAACTTTAAATGAACTATCATTACAACTTCTCAATCTAATACAAGAATTTTTAATTTCATTTTCACTTAAACCATCTAATTTTTTTTGGGTATAATAGATATCATGCGTTTTAACATTAAAATCATTATAAAATCCATTATTTTTTAAAAAATTATCATAATAAATAAAATTTTTACTTAATTTTATACCTACTTCAACTATTTCCAAGTTAACTTACCTCCATAAATGCTCTAATAATTGAGTTTATCAATTAGCAAAAGTGTTTTCTAAATTGTCATAAATTTTTATAAAATATATTGTGTTATATGTACAAGAAAAATTTTTAAATCTTATCTCTTATTCTTATTATCTTTTTACTCATAGTTTTACTTTTTACTTTTGTAATAATTAACCAGTAATAAGAAAAAGCACTCGATTTACTTTTTAGTAGATTAAGTGCAAAACCAGTAATATGTCAAGCACTAAACAAGCTAAAATTAAGTATTCCCATTTTTAATTTTATGCAAGTTTCCTTGACAAATAATTAATAACATAAAAACGACTTTTTTACAAGTCGTTT
>CANQZL010000070.1 GCA_947628325.1 uncultured Bacilli bacterium | reverse complement strand
AAATATTATTACAAGAATAAAAATTCTATCAGGAATGAATATTACAGTATCAAGTATTCCGCAATATGGTGCTATTAACTTTGAATATAATAATAGAAAGTATAATATGCGTACTTCTTCTTTACCAGTTATTAATGGGGAAAAAATTGTGGTTCATTTATCTAATTATGCTAAAAATTTAAAGAGTTTAGATAATTTAGGTTTAAGAAAAGATGATTTAAATAAAGTTAAAGAAATGCTTAAAGAAGATAATGGTATTATTTTAATTACTGGTACTATATCTTCAGGTAAAACAACTACTATGTATGCTATACTACAAGATTTAGGAAAAGAAAATTTAAATATTATATCTATAGAAGATCCAGTTAAAATGAAAATAGATACAATTAATCAAATTCAACTTGCTTCTGATAAAGGAATTACTTATCGAAGTGTTTTACGTAATGTTTTATTAGCTGATCCTAATGTAATAGCTATTAGTGAATTAATAGATGATGAAACAGCTAGAAGTGCTTTACGTGCTTCATTAACTGGACGCTTAGTATTATCTACTATGCATACTAAGAATGCTTTATCAACAATAAAAACATTATTAAATATGGATGTAGAAAATTATTTACTAGGTTCTAATTTACTAGGAATTATTTCACAAAGATTAGTAAAGAAGTTATGTCCTACATGTCGTGCTATTAGAAAAGCTAGTCCTTATGAAAAAAAGATTATTAAAGATGTTACAGGGGAAGATGTAGATGAACTTTATTATCCTGTTGGTTGTGATGATTGTAGTAATGGTTATACAGATCAATTGCCAGTAGTTGAAGTTATTAAATTCGATGATGAACTTCGTAGTGCTATTGCAAATAATCGTAAAGAAGAATTTATAAAGAAACTTATTTATGGTGAAAATGACTCTATATTAAAAGATGGTTTTATAAAAGTTAAAAATGGGGAAACATCTTTTGAAGAAGTATTAAGAATAATTGATTATAAAGTTGATTTTGATGAAGAACATCAAAGTTTAAAAGACTTTATATTAGGTAAAACTACAAATATAGAAGAAGATAATAATTTACCTGATGAAAATAACAATGATAAAAATGAAAAAGAAGATAATGATATAATTAATTCTGATTCTCAAAAGGAAACTGAAAATGAAAGTAATGATTCTGTTATAAATGAAGAAGAAAAAAAGATAGCACTTACTAAAAATGAAGATAATGAATTATTAAAGAATGCTTTAAAAATGATGGAAGAAAAAATTAAAGAAAGTAAAGATTCTGAAGATAATGAAAATTCAATAATATCTGTTAATTCAGAAGAAAATAAGGAAACTACAGAAAAAGATAACAATGATGAAAATAGTTCACCTACTTCAGAAGCTTATAAAGGTTTAGAATTATTTAAAAAAGAAGAAGATAAAGAGAACGACAATAGTACAAAAGAAATTGAAAATAAAGTTGAAAATGAAATTAATGATGATGACGATGATGACGATGACTTTAACTATGGTTCATCTTATGTAAATAGTTTTTAAAAGGACTTATGTCCTTTTATTTTTTTTTAGAAAAAAAATATGTAACAATACATATTTTTATTCTAAAATTATTTCTAATTTCATATCTTTAGTTATTTCAGTATCTTTAGGAATGGAATAACTTACTACTTTACCATAACCAGTTATTTTATATTCTATATTTAATAATTTACATAATATAATAACATCACTATAGCCCCATCCTGTGATATCAGGCATTTTATAAAGAGAATCATTTGTTATTATAAATACTCTATTACTAGCTAGAATAGTTTTTCCTTTTGTAGGATATTGATTAATAATATATTTACCATTACCTAGTATTACGGGAATAAGATTTAATTTCTTTAATTTATCTTCAGAAGTTATAGTTTCTGTATTTATAAAGTTATCCATTGTAATTATTTTAGATGTATCAATTTTTTCTGCTGAATCGGCAAAATTTTTGTACTTAGCAATTTCTTCAACAATATTAATTATCATTGTTGCAATATCTTTCCATTGTCCTTGATATTTACTAACAGAAAAATATAAAACATATTGAGGATCTTCATAAGGAAATACAGCGGCAAAACTACGAATGTAGTCATATTTACCTGTTAAATATTTACCGTTAGGACCAGCTATTTGGGCAGTTCCGGTTTTACCTGCAATCGTAACTTTAGACTTAGTAAAATATTGAGCATCTGTTTTACCGACAAAGACAACATCATGCATTAAGGACAACATTTTATTAATATTTTCAGGAGAAGCTTTTCGTCCTAATTCTTTTCGTTTATGCTGATAAGTTGTTTCTCCTGTTTCACTATCAACAATCTTTTCAACAATATATGGTTCTATTTCGATTCCTTGATTACATAAAATAGTTAAAGCTTGTAAGGTTTGAATTGGCGTTGTAGTAATACCTTGTCCAAAAGCGGCTGTTGCAAGTTCTGTTCGATAAGTAAAATCAATACTACCTGCTCCTTCATTAGGTAAACTTATACCAGTTTTTTTACCAAATCCTAAACTAGTATAATAGTTATATAATGCTTCTCTTCCCATATCTAAAGCTAAATAAGTAGCTGCAACATTTGAAGAGTTAGCAAAACCATAATCAAAAGTTATAGTACCCCATCCGACTCCGTTAAAGTCTTTTATTACAGCATCGTCAACTGCGACAGTACCTGATTTATAAGTTTTCTGTCCATCATATTTACCATTTTCCATTGAAGCTAAAAAGGAAAATATTTTCATCGTACTACCTGGTTCATATTGATAAGAAGTTAAAGGATTTAAATAATCTTCTATATATAGTTTATTTAAATTAAAAGTTGGATCAGAACTAGTAGCTACTATAGCACCTGTTTTAGCATTGGCAATAGATAAATTCATCCATTCTAGGTTATTATTATTAGCTAGTTCTCTTACACCATTTTCAACATATAATTGAATATTGCTATCTAAAGTTAAATAAATATCTTCTCCAGCCTTTGCTGGTTCAGTAATTGTTACACTATTAGGCATTGAATAACCATAAGCATCCTTTTGATAAATAGTATAGCCATCTTTACCTTGTAATTTATCATTATAATAACTTTCTATACCCATTTTACCAGTTGTTGTTCCATCATCATTTTTACTAGCAAAACCAACTATATATGGAGCAAAAGTTCCCATAGGATAATATCTTTTAGAAGATTCAATAAATCCTATACCTGGTAAATCTAAAGCTTCTATTTGTTTTTTTACAATTGAAGATATATCACGACCATTGGGACCCAATTCTACTTGATAAGCTTTTTTATTAAGAAGTAATAGTAAATAATCTTTATCCATTCCTAAAACACTAGATAACTGAGCAGCAGTCATTTCTTTATTTACGACATGGTTAGGTCTTTTTTCATCAGTTGTTCTAGATGGTGATAAATAAGCTACAACAGTATAAGAGTTAACTGTCTGAGCAAGAATTTCCCCATCAGTAGAATAAATAGATCCTCTTTTAGCACGTAAAGTTTCTTTCTCAGTATTTCTATTTTCCACAAAAGCAGTTAAATCAACACCATCAGTTTCTTTTTGTAAAGATACTAAAGATAATTTTATGACAATAGCAAAAAAAGAAACAACAAGTACAACAAAAATTATTTTACTAACATTTATTGTATTGTTCTTTCTTCTCATTTTACATTACTCCCTGTGTATTAGACATTATTCGTTTGTTACGACTTTAATATTACTATTTTCATAAGTAAGACCATTTTCTGCGGCGATAGTTTGAATTTTATCTAAAGAAGCTAATTCACTTATTTCCATTCTTAAGCCTTCATTAATACTTTCTTGTTCTTTAATTTCACTTTTTATTTCTTCTAAGGCGATATTACTAGATGATAGTATAGCTTTAGTATAAACACTACATACTGGTATTGCAAGTAATATTAATAAAATTATTATAAAATATGACTTTTCTTTACCAAAAATTCTATTTTTTTTATTTTTTCTAACAACTATATTTTTCTTCATAATATCAAATCCTTTCGATGATACGTAATTTAGCACTTTTACTACGTGAGTTTTCTTTTAATTCATTTTCACTTGGTAAGATAGGTTTTTTATTTACTAATTTAATTTTTGGTTTGTATTCATCAGGTATATTAGGTAATCCTTTTACCAAGTCATCTATTTCACTTTCTTTTTTGAATAGTTGTTTTACTATTCTATCTTCTAAGGAATGGAATGTTATTACAGACATTCTTCCTTCTATATCTAATAAATTAATTGCATCAGGTAAAACGCTTCTTAAGACGTTTAATTCGTTGTTAACTTCAATACGTATAGCTTGAAATATCTGTCTTTCAGGATGAAATTTATTAAAGTATTTAGCACCAACGGCTGATTCAATAATTTTTACTAGCTCTTTAGTTGTTTCGATTGGTTTGTTTTTTCTTTCATTAACAATTTTTTTAGCAATTACTTTAGCCATTTTTTCTTCACCATAAGTGAAAAAAATATTACTTAATTCTTCTATATCATAGGTATTTACTAATTCTTGAGCATTAAATTTACTTGATTTATCCATACGCATATCTAATGGAGCATCAATCATAAAAGTAAATCCACGATCTTTATTATCAATTTGAGGACTAGATAAGCCTAAGTCAAAGATTATTCCATTTACTTTAGTAACTCCTAGTTCATTAAGTTTTTCTTTTAAATTAACAAAGTTACTATGGATAATTGTAAAATTATTACTTATTTTACTTAGTCTTTCTTTAGAACTTATAATAGCTTCTTCATCTTGATCAAAGGCATATAAGTGACCAGTAGTTAATTTTTTTAATATTTCACTACTATGTCCTCCATATCCTAAAGTAGCATCTACATAAATACCATCTTCTTTGATATTTAATCCAGAAACTGCTTCATTTAGTAAAACACTATAATGTTTCATCGAAAACACTCCCACTAAATAAGTTTTCAGCAATATCTTCTATCTTATCTTGATTTTCTAAGAAGAAGTTATTCCAGTTATTTTCTGACCATATTTCAATACGGTCGTTAGCGCCGATTACTACACATTCTTTTGTAATATCGGCGTAACTAACCAATGGGGAGGTAATGTTAATTCGACCTTGGCGATCAAATTCACATTCAGTGGCACCAGAAAAGAAAGATCTAACGAATGTTCGGACGTCTTTTTTGGTAAAAGGTAGAGTTTTTAATTTGGCAACTATACGATTCCATTCTGTTTCAGAATATACATATAGACATTTTTCTAAGCCACGAGTAACAATGAATGTTTCTCCTAACTCAGAACGAAATTTGGCAGGAATTATAAGTCGTCCTTTATCATCAATGTTATGATGATATTCGCCCATGAACATTTTAAATCCCCCACTTTCCTCCACAATGTACCACTGTCTACAATAATAATACTTTATATTACCCACTTTGTAAATATTTTTTTTATTTCTTAAAAGTCAATGGTTGTAAATTTACGTAAATTAAAAGGATAAAAAAAAGAAGCGTTGGCTTCTTATTGCATTTTAGCTTTAGCTCCTTTTGTACCATCGAATGTACTTAAGACATTTGACTCAAAACTAGTTACTTTTTTCTTATCATTTTTATATTCTTTAATAGCTGATTTAATTAATTCATCAAGTAATTCAGGATATTTCTTACCCTTAGGGGTAAAGAAGAAGAAAGCTAAGCAACCAGGAATAGTATTTGGTTCATTAACATAAACTTTTTTATTCTTTTCGTCTACGAGAAAATCAAATCTAGTAACACCACTTAAATTTAAAGCTCTAAATGCTTCTTTAGAATATTTATATATTTGTTCTTCAATATCTTTAGGTAGTTCTGCAGGTATTTTAAAACCAGCAGTATTTATTTTACCTCCAACATTATTTTTAGCTGGTGTTTTTTTACTACCTTTACCATTACCAAGATATTTATCTTCAAAAGTTAAAAAGGCATTATCAGTTAGCATTTCACCAATTAAAGAACATTCTTGATTTTCGTAATTGCCTACTATAGCACAATCAACTTCTTTTAAATTTTGAACAACTTTTTCAACAATTATTTTACTATCATATTTAAGGGCTTCGTCTAGGGCTTTTTCTAGTTCTTTTTGATTATTAGCAACGGCAATTCCTACACTACTACCTAATCTAGCTGGTTTTATAATTACAGGATAGTCAAGCTTTTCAATATTATTGATAATTTTTTCTTCATCTTCTTTATATTCATAATCATAGAACCATACATAATCAACTACAGGAATATTAGAAGCTGCCAAGATTTGTTTTTGAACTACTTTATCTTGACCAACACTAGCTCCTAAGACTTTAGGACCAACATAAGGTATTCCTAAACTATCTAAGTAGCCAGCTAAAGAACCATCTTCAACTCCTTTACCATGAACAATTGGAAAAGCTACGTCAATAGTATCAACAATTCCTTTAAATAAGCCTCTTTTTTTCTGTAAGACAAATTTGTCATCACATTTAGTTAAAGTTACTTCTTTAGCTAAATTACTTATTTCAGTCATATCTTTATAAGTAGACATATCTCTTAGATTTTCTCCTGTATACCAATTACGATCTTTAGAAATATATATAGGTACTATGACATATTTATCAGTATTAATATAGTTCATAGCTTGAACAGCTGTAATAATACTTACTTCATGTTCAACTGATTCTCCTCCAAAAATTACTCCTACTCTTATCATTTAATATCACTCCTTATTTCTCATTAAATGTATCTGGTAAATCATTTTCCAATAATACATAAGTATCTTGACCTTTTAATTTAAGCATTAAAGGGAATGCTTCTTTAACATCATTTAAAATATGTATTTTATCTTTAGGATAATTCATATCTAATAAACCTTCATAAATAGGTTTGGTTTTTTCTTCACCAATTAAGATAACTTCATCAGTACTAGAAGCTATTTGATGACCAAATTCTCTATTTACTTCGTCTTCTTTTTCGCCAACTTCTATCATACCTGGAGTAACAATTAAATGTTTACCAGGCATCATTTTTAATACTTCTAAAGCCATTTTACAACCCATTGGATTTGAGTTATAAGAATCATCTATAATATTAATATCATAATATTTTAACATAGATAGGCGATGTTCAATAGGTTTAACTCCTCTAACTGCTTTTTGTAAATCACTTATTTTCATACCAAGTTCTTTACCTAAAGCAATACTAGCTAAAATATTATAAATATTATTTCGTCCTAATAATTTTGTCTCAAAAGGATATTCTTCTTTTTCTCCTTTAAATTTAACATTAAATTTTGTTCCTTTATATGTTAAATTTAAATCTTTGGCATAACAATCAACATCTTTATTATCTATACCTATCCAAATAATCTTACAATCATTTTTAATTTTATAATCTACTTGTTTAGGATCATCTTTATTTAGAACACCAATACCATCACTAGGCAAACTCTCAATGAGTTCAAATTTTGTGTTCATAATATTTTCTTCAGAACCAAATGTTTCTAAATGAGCAAGACCTATTCTAGTAATAATTCCATATTTAGGATGAACTAAATTACAAAGTTCTTTTATTTCTCCAACTTTACATGCTCCCATTTCAGCAATAAAGTAATCATTATATTTATCTAAATAATTATTAATAGTTATCATAAGTCCATAAGGAGTATTATAATTTGCTGGAGTCTTATAGACATTGTATTTACCACTTAATACTTCATAAAGAATATTTTTAGTACTTGTTTTTCCATAACTACCAGTAACTCCAATAACTTCTATATTAGTCATACTAGCTAGTTTTTCTTTAGCTTTATTTTCAAAATATACACCGACTAGTCTTTCAACAGGTCTATTAATAAAGTTATCAATTATTAACATAAAGTAATTAATAAAAGCTAAACTACCTAATATTAAATAATATATACTTAA
>CANQZL010000069.1 GCA_947628325.1 uncultured Bacilli bacterium | reverse complement strand
GAAGAAGAAAAACAAATTAAAAATATGATTAATCTTTTTATTGAAAAGACTAATATGGATATGGTTTTTGTTATATATGATCTTCCTTATGATGTAGATAGTAAAAATGAAGAATTTGCTGCAGATTTTTATGATTATAATGACTTTGGAATGGATTTTGAAAATTATAGTGGAGTTCTATTATTTAGAAATAGTTATGAAGTTGATCGTTATTATAATGTTTATATGTTTGGAAATGCTCAATTATATTATACTTTTGATCGCTGTGAAACTGTTTTAGACGCTATATATAATGAGTTTAGTAATGATTTGTATGTTACAGGAATGGATAATTTTTTAACAAGAATGTATAGATATTATGATAGTGGTATTCCTCCAGAGTATCGTAACTATTATGTAGATGATATGGGATACTTGAAAGAAAAATATGTACCACCAATCAAATTAATGATAATTGCTCCAGGTATTATTACTATATTTGTTATAGGATGGTTTGTAAAAAAGAATAAGATGGTTTATAAAGAACAGAAAGCCCGAGCTTACTTAGATGAAAGTAGTGTATATTTTAGAGCAAGAGAAGACAAATTTATTAATTCTCATACATCATCTTATACTACATCATCATCTAGTGGTGGCGGTGGTGGATTTTCTGGAGGTTCATCTGGTGGTTCTTCTGGAGGAGGCCATAGTAGTGGTGGTGGACGCCATGGATAGTTCACTTATTAATAATTAAATTTATACAATAAAAAACTTCTTTTATTAAAATATATTTAAGTATATTTTATTAAGAAGTTTTTTTATTTCTATTTTTTACCTTTACGATTTATTTTTTTTACTTTTTTGGGATTTAAATTTAGTTTAGCTTTTTTAGGTGTTGGATTTTTAGAAGCTTGTTTAGGTAAAATATTTGAAGTATCTTTATTAATATTATTTACCTTTGGTAAAATAGGCATAACATTTATTTGAATATCTTTTTTACTTATATTTTTTGGTGGTATATCACGATTTTTATTTTTATAGTTTGGTGAATTCTTAGTATTTTCAACACTTACTACTTTTATTTTTCTATCTTTTAAATAATTATCTTGTTCTTCTATAACTTCTTCTTCATCTTTATCACTATTATTAAAGTCTATACCACTTATATCTTTTAACATTTTATCTAGCTTTTCAATTTTTTCATCATATTCTTTTATTTTAGAAGTTAATTCATCAGTATCTAATATTTCATATCTCGCAGTCATTTCTAAATCATTAGAAACATTTGAAGGTCTAACTAAATTTGTAGCTTCTCTTATAATATTTTCATTATCTTTTATTTTATTATATTTATTTTCTTTAACATTAACAATCGTATCGCTATAGTTATCAAGAAATCCTGATGGTTCTTTATCATTTTTTATTAAAGCATCTTTATTTACTACTTTGCTATTTAACTCATTTTTAAGCATTTGCTTCTTAAAGTTATTATTTATTAATTGACTTCTTTTTCTTTCTTTTTGTTCTTTATCATTTTCGATTACTACTTTATCTACTTTTTTCTTTAAACCAAATAAAGTTAATAGTTTATATATTTCAATAAAAGTATATATAGCTACAGGTATTAATAATAAGAATAACCAACCTTTTTTATTTGCTATTAGGAATTGTAAACGTCCAACAAATGGTATTATAAGAATTTCTTTACCTATTATTGAATCAAAATCAATATAATTATTATCAGGTTCACTATTATTATCTCCTTGAGTTAAATACTCATATGTACCATCAGGTAATTTTTCTATATCGATAACACGATGAGTTATAGTCATTCCTTCAGATGTTGGAGATGATGAAATATATGTTATTATATCTCCTACTTTTATATCCTTAGGATTATTTACTTTAATATTTAATACTACATCATAGACTTTTATTACTGGTGTCATACTTGGACTAACTATTGTATATAAAGAAATTCTTGGTTTATAATTTTCGTCTTTACTATGTATTTGAGAAGAAATTATGTAAATTATTAAGAATATAGCTATTAGGCCAACAAAAACAATCACTATGTAATATAGCAATTTCAAGATATTTTTTAAAATATTTTTACTTTTATTTTGTTCTGCCATTATTTTGTTGCCTCTATTCTAATAAATTAGATTTATTATCTATTTGTTCTACTACGATATTAGCATTATAAAAACTATTTGTAATAGATTGATCTACAACTCCTGTAAAATTAACATTAATAATATATTTTATAGTTTCTTCTGGTTTTATTTTTATATTTTCAATAATTGATTTCTCAGTTAAAGGCAATTGCTTGGAGACGGATGTTTCTCCATTAGTAGTAATTGTATATAGAAGATTATTTGTAGAAGATAAAGACGTATTAATAGATGTTAATTTAACATTAAAGGTCATTTCATAATTACCTTCATTAGTTATTTGAATGACTTTTGGAGTTACAAGAGAATACCCAGTTATAATATTATTTAAAGATAAATTAGATGAATCATTATAAGTAATTGCTAAAGTTTGATAATAGGTTTCACTTTCATTTTCAACTTTTTTCTTCATATTTGTTGTAGCAATAAAAGCTCTGATTGAAAAAACTGTACTAATTATGACAGATATTAAAGTTAATATTATTAAAGCAAAAATGAAAATATGAATTATTTTTTCTTTTCTTTCTTGAGCCTCGATAAGAAGTGTATACTGAGTTTCTAATTCAGATTTAAAATTTTCATTTTTTTCCACTCTTATCACTCCTTTATTATTTATTCTTTAATTATTACTTTGTATGTTCCTCCAAATGATTTATTTAAATTATATGATTGATCTATTCCTTTGGAGATAAATGTTATATTTATTGAACAGCTATTTACTTGATTTGTTTTAAGTTCTAAATTTTCTAAAATAATAGGTTTATCATTATTAGTAGGCATTGTTTTATTTTCTATTTTTTCACCATTTGTACAAGATAGAGAATAAACAAATTCTTCTGGTTTAGCTGGGGTAATTCCATCTGAGGAAATATCCCATGTACTTGTTATATTGTCCCAAACAATATTGTATTTAATTGTATTTGAATTATTATTTGTAATTGAAAAATTTTGAGTCAAACTATATCCTGGTGATATAGAAGATAACTTAATAGAATTATTTTGTTCATAGATTATTGATGTCTTTTTATAAATATTCTTATTAGCTAAAATTCTATTGCTATTTAATTCTGTCCTTATAGTTTCACTATAATAAATAAGACCAGAACATATTATAGAGAATATCATAGTTATGGCAGAAAAACTGCAAACGAGTATCATCCACTTCTTATACATCCCAATCACCCTTTATTATATAATAATATCAAAAATAGGTCTTATTATCAAGATTTATATTGCTTGATTGTTATAGTAATTGCTTGATTGTTATAGTAATTATGCTATAATAAATTAGAGGTGTGAAGATGAAATTAAGCATTATAGTTCCATGTAAAAATGAAGAAGGCAACGTAACAAAATTATATGAAGAAATAAATAGAGTTTTAGATAAATTAAAATATGAAATAATTTATATAGATGATGGTTCTACTGATAATACTATTGAAGAATTAAGAAAGTTATATGAAAAAGATGATCGACATATTAAAGTATTATCTTTTTCTAGGAATTTTAATAAAGAAGCAGCAATGCTTGCTGGTTTAGATTATTCTAGTGGTGAGTATATTTCTATAATTGATGCTGATTTACAACAAAATCCTAAGTATTTAAAAGAAATGTATGAATTTTTAGAAAATAATAAAGAATATGATGAAGTAGCTATGATTATGAAAGAAAGAAATGCTGAGTCTAAATTTATGGCTTTTTGCAAAGGGGCTTTCTATAAAGTTATGAATAAACTTTGTGATATTCGTTTAGAAAAAGCTGCATCAGACTTTAGAATGTTTAGGAAAAGTGTTAAAGATGCATTAATTAATCTAAATGAAAGAAATAGATTTTCTAAGGGACTGTTTAGTTGGATAGGTTTTAAAATTAAATACTTATATTATGATGTTGAACCAAGAAATAATGGAAAAAGTTCTTTTGGATTTATAAATAGTATAAAATATGCATTTAGTGGAATCTTAGCTTTCTCTAGTAAACCATTAAAATTATCTACATTATTAGGGAGTTTATCTGTATTAAGTTCAATTGTTTACTTAATTATTGTATTAATTAACTTGGTTTCTTTAGAGAATATACTAATACATATATTATTTATTGTTATGCTATTTATGTTTGGTATTCAATTTTTACTTATGGGTATTATAGGGAATTATATATCTATTATAAATACTGAAGTAAGAAAAAGACCTATTTATATAGTAAAAGAAAAATTAGGTTTTAATGATGAAACAATACTATAATTGGAGATATAGTATTGTTTTTTTATAAAAATTATTATTATAAAAGTAAAAGATGATGTATATAATGTTAAAGTTTTCTTGCAATAAATATATTTGAATTATATAATTAACTTAAATGATTATAACTGGATAATAACCAAGTTAGAAGTTTGTTAAAAGGAGGAATTATTATGGGTTTAATTAAAGCTTTAACTAGTTCAGTATCTAGTGGATTAGGTGATCAATTTAAGGAGTTTGTTACCTGTCCTAGTGTTGACAAAAACGTATTAATAGTAAAAGGAGAAGTTTCACATGGTGAAGGAAATAAAAAGCCATCTGAAGGAGTTATTTCTAATGGAAGTAGAATAACTGTTCCACAAGGATGGGCAATGATGCTTGTTGATAATGGTAAAGTTATTGAATTTTCTTCAGAACCAGGAGAATATACTTATGATAATAGTAGTGAACCAAGTGTCTTTTATGGTGATTTAGGAAAAGGAATACTTGATACAATTAAAACTATTGGTAGCAGGATTACTTTTGGAGGACAAACTGCTAGGGATCAAAGAGTTTACTATGTTAATTTACTTAATGTTTTAGGAAATAAGTTTGGTTCTCCACAACCTAAGAAAATTACAGATGAAAAATATGGTATTATTGAAGTTACTTTCTTTGGAGAATATGCTTATAAAGTTGATGATCCAGTTGCTTTAGTTAGTAGTGTTTTAGGAGCAAATTCTAAAGATGTTGTTACTTTTGATGAAGTTATGGGTTCTCAATTAAAAAGTGAATTTGTTGAACAAATAACTAAAGCTATTACAGAAGTAATGAGACTTAAAAAAGTTTCTTTTGGAGATATTGGATTATATGGTTCTGATATTTCTGATAAAATGAATGAAATATTAAGTACATCATGGAAAGAAAAATATGGAATAATAGTTACTGATGTGGCTATGGGAGATATAAATGTTACTGAAGCATCTATGGAAAGAATTAATAAGATTGATGATGCAAGTATCTTCTCTGATGCTAAGCTACAATCAGGACTTATGGCAAGTGCTTCTGCTGAAGCTTTAAAAAATGCTGCTTCTAATGAAAATGGAGCTATGATGGGATTTGCAGGAATGAATTTAGCTGGAAATGCTGCGGCTGGTTTAATGAATGCTGCTAATCAAAATGTGGCTAATCAACAACAAACACAACCAACTCCTGAAGCACCAACAGAAAATACCCCTAGTGAAGCTGCTGTAGTTACAGATGTAAAATTCTGTCCTAATTGTGGAACTAAAACTAATGGCTCAAACTTCTGTGGAAATTGTGGATATAAATTAAAATAAGAACTTTAAATTAAGTTCTTTTTTTTAGGAATTATTTTCTGCTGATGCTGAATCGCTTTCTACGTCTTCAGAATCTAAATCTTCTGATGATTCATCTTCATAGTAATCGTCAACAACATCCTCTAACTCTTCTTCTTTAGTAGTTCCTAATATTTTTTTATTTTTTAAATTATCAAAAATAGTCTCTGCCCCTATCCAAGTAATTATTCCGACAGCGATAGATTCTTTTATAGAGAGATTAGTAAATAATTTACTAACACTAAATCCAATTAATACATTAACAAAAATAGATAGAATACGGCTATTAAAAAAGGGTAATGCTAGTTTAAGTTTATTAACACACATTGTTGAAATAACCCCACATAATGTTCCTAACCATAAAATATCAATAAACAAGTCAAAATTAAAATTCATTATATCACCTGTTTAATTTTATGTATTAAAAAAAGAATTATTTCTTAAGTTTATTAAACTTTTCCATAATTCTTTTTCTTCTTATATTTTCTTCTTCTTCATCAATGATAAATGAATCATCTTTTTTTTCTAAAATTGTTCCTTCTTTAATTTTTTTAGGAAGATAATTAACATTTATTTCAATTTTTTCTTTAGTTGTAATATCTTCTAAAATAGCTATATCATTTTCTATTCTATCAACACTATATTTCATAACTACTCCTATCCATTAGTATCAGTATAAAAATTATCTATTTTTATATCTTTACCATCACTATCGATTAAAATTGTTCCCTTTTCACTTGTCATATAAATATTATCGGTATATTTCTTAATTCTATTTAAAGTATCATTAGAAGGATGTCCATAACTATTTTCTTTGGCTACAGAAATAATAGCATATTCTGGAGTAACTTTTTTTAAGAAATCATCACTAGTACTATAAGATGAACCATGATGACCAACTTTTAAAACATCTACATCTATATTGTTATTTAAGATAGTTTTTTCTACTTTTTCAGTAGCATCTCCAGTAAATAAGTAAGAATAATTACCAAAAATCATTTTTAAGACAATTGAACAATTATTTAAATCAGATTCATCAGTACCAGTATATATTACTTCAAAATCAGCTTCTCCTAATTTAAATTTTTCACCTATTTCAGGAACTGTTATTTGTATATTTTTTTGATCAATAGCATCTAAGACATCTTCAAAAGTTTTAGTAGTAGTCATTACTTCTGGTAAATAAATGCTATTTACTTCAAAATTATTAATGATGTCATCTAGTCCACCAATATGATCTTCATGAGGATGAGTTCCTACTACATAATCAAATTTATCTATTTTAAGATTTTCTTTTATAAATTTTACTAGTTTAGGTCCATCTTCATTATTACCGGCATCAATTAACATATAATGTTCTTGATTAGCAATTAAAATACTATCGGCTTGACCGACATCTAAAAAATATACTTGCAAATTAGTAGTAACGATATTTGTATTAGAATAAGAAGTGCTTCGATGTCCTATAATTAAAGAATAAATTAATATTGCTATTACTATACATGCTAAAAATGCTTTTTTAGTTTCTCTTTTACTCATTATACTACCTACTTTATATAGATATTATAACACTCTTCTTAAAATCATAGATAATTTAATTACTTAAAAATGTCTACATTAATTTAAGATATTTTAATATTTTTTGGTATACAAGTTAATTTTTGTAATACTTTTGTTTCTGTAGGATCATTAAATTTTTTACTATTAAAAGCTATTTTATTATATTTTTCTCTAATATATAAATCTATTAAATTCTTAATGACCTCAAAAGTAAAGTCTTGATCTTGATAAAATTTTAAAATAATTGTTTCTATATCATTATTTTTATAAAATTCGTAATGGTTCTTACCTTTTGTTTCTTCTAGTTGTATTGTAGAAAGATATGAAGATATTAGATAATCTTGACGGGCTAAGGAAAGACATAATGTAATAGCATTTTCTTTATCTATAGAAAACATAGATTTGATAAAACCAACTATATTTAATATAACCCCTTCTTCAAAGTCATATTCTAATTCATTTTCATATATATCTAGTTCTTTTTTTATACTTTCTACTATGTCATTTATATTTATATGATGACTATCTTTTTCCAAATCTATTTTAGCTTCAGGAAATATTTCTAAGAGTTTTAATTTTTCTCTTTCAGTTAATGTTTTTGTTAATTCCCATTTTGTTAAGGGATTAAAATTATAAAAGTCATATAAATTTACTAATAGTTTTTCAAAGAAATCAAA
>CANQZL010000068.1 GCA_947628325.1 uncultured Bacilli bacterium | reverse complement strand
TACCATAATAACTACAAATATTTGGATTATTGTATGATTACCTTTTTTCATATCATCACCATATACATTATACCATATATTTTATTAAGAGTATATGAGGAACTGTAAAGCTCTTTTAAAGAATATTTTAAAAATAAAAGAAGAAGTTTAATTAGCTTCTTCTCTTAATAATTACTTAGTTTTTCTTTTATAGAGACAATTTTTGAAAATAAATGGTTAGATTGTCTATTTTTTTGCGATTTTTTTCATTCCACCCATATAAGGCTGTAGGACTTTTGGAATTAAAATACTTCCATCTTCTTGGTAATTATTTTCAACGACAGCAATTAGACCTCTTGGAGATGCTACAACAGTATTATTTAAAGTATGTAAATAATATGTACCATTTTCACCTTTAGCACGAATTCCTAATCTTCTAGCTTGAGCATCAGTAAGGTTAGAGCAACTTCCTACTTCAAAATATTTTTGTTGACGAGGACTCCAAGCTTCAACATCACAAGATTTATATTTTAAATCAGCTAAATCACCTGAACAACAAACTAGTTTTCTTACAGGAACATCTAGACTTCTAAAGAAATCAACTGTTAATTTCCACATTTTTTCATACCAATCATTACTTTGATCTGGTTCACAAATTACTACCATTTCTTGTTTTTCAAATTGATGTACACGATAAACACCACGTTCTTCTAGACCATGAGCTCCACCTTCTTTTCTAAAACAAGGTGAATAACTTGTTAAAGTATATGGTAAATTTTCTGGTTTTAGGACTTGATCTTTGAATTTTCCAATCATTGAATGCTCTGAAGTGCCAATTAAGTATAAATCTTCACCTTCAATTTTATACATCATCGCATCCATTTCTTCGAATGACATAACCCCTGTTACAACATCTGATCTTATCATAAATGGAGGTAAGCAGTAAGTAAAGCCAGCATTTATCATATAATCTCTTGCATAAGCTATCATTGCTGAATGAAGTCTTGCGATATCTCCCATTAAGTAATAGAAGCCTTCACCACTAGTTCGTCCACTTGCTTCTTTATCTAAACCATTTACTGATTCAAAAATATCAGCATGATATGGAATTTCATATTTAGGAACAACAGGTTCACCAAATCTTTGCTCTTCAACATTATGAGTATCATCTTCGCCAATTGGAACATCTGGAGCAATAATATTTGGTATCATCATCATTTTTTCTTTAATTGTTTTAGCTAACTCTTCTTCTTTTTTAGTTAACTTGTCAATTTCATCACCCATTGCAGCTACTTTTTCTTTTATTTGATTAGCTTCATCTATTTTCTTTTCACGCATTAAGGTTCCAATTTCACTACTTAGACGATTTTTTTCAGCACGACTTTCATCCATTTTCTTTTTAGTATCACGATATTCTATGTCTAAGTCATAAATTTCATCTACTAAAGGCAATTTCTTATCTTGAAATTTCTTCTTAATATTTTCTTTTACTAAATCTTTATTTTCTCTTATTAAATTAATATCTATCATTTTTATCAACTCTTTCTTTCATATTATTTCTTATTATTTAATTTTATAATGTCAAACCGAGACTAATTCTACTACTATAAAATGTTTATTTAAAAATACATAATTACTACCTTTTCTTATTTTTACCATATCTTACCTCCATTAAAAAAAGGATACTACCAAGGAGTGCAGATGCACGGTACCATCCTTTTATTTAACTCTTAATTTATAACGGTATTACCGGCTGCTATTAACAACTCTAGGAAGTAGATTCATTTATTATTTATATTCGTTTCCACCAAACACGAACTCTCTTTAATAAAATCATAAACTACTATTCTTCCATCAACAATTTATAGACTAATTTTATAATTTTTTTTAATTTATGTCAATTAAATATTCATTTTACTAATAGCTATTATCGCTAAAAGAATAATACCTATAGTAATAAATAGAATAGCTGTAACAATACCTAGTAACAAACTATTACCTTTATTATCACTATCAATATCTTCATAATTAGCTATATATGGAGCTATTCTATTTAAGAAATCTTCATCATTATCTTTATTTTTTTCTTCATCTTTTTCACTATCAGGAGTAGATTCTTTCTTTAATTTGACTAAGTCACATATCATTTCGATATTTTCTTTAACTCGATCATAATATTTATTAAATTCATCATATCCTAAATGTTCTTTTATAACATCTTCAACTATAGATATTAAATTATCTTTATTATTATATATTAAAGATAATAATTCTTTGATGTCCTTATAATAATTATTAATTAAAGTGACAAGTAATTCTCTTTTATCAACAATGAAGAAATTACAAATAGTTTCATTCTCTTTAAGATTACTTAAGTTAGTTATATGTTTATTATAAGCAGGAGATAAACGATATGTGTATTTTAAAGTTTCTTTATTAACGATAATTCCTGTATTAGTTAAATCATTATTTAAACTATTAGTAAATATTTCAAATACTTTTAAATTTAAGTAATCTTTTTTTAATAAGGAAATATTTTCATCAGTAATATCTGGTAAAGCTTTAAATAGTTTTAAAACATATTCAATATTCTTTTTATATTCAGTACTTTTAGCATTTCTTAAACCAAGTCTTATGTTTTTATCATGATAATCTTCTAACTCCGTACGTAATGTAAAACTAGGTGATTCTTCTTTAACAAATCTTAAAGCTTCTTCTAAATTTAAAAATCTTTCTTTTTTGGTAGCATTTATAGAATTAATAATACCTTGAGGATTCATATCTCCATCAAAGACACGATATGTTTTAGCATAATCAATTTTAAGTAAATAAGCCATATCACTAACTATTAATTCAGCACCATTATCTTCACTATTAGCTTTTTTATATCCTACATTATTATTGTTTATAATTACTTGAGTTAAAAATAAATTTATATCTTTTTTTTCTTTAATATTGGCTTGCTCTAAGACTTTTACACCTTCTTCATAAGAAAGGAGATAACAGTTATTACCTTTTTTTAACTTATCAATAGAAGATATATAATATTCTTTTAAAGTAGCTAAATGATTGTTATGATTTATTTTTCTTACTTCATTAGAAAACTTTTTATCAATTAGTTCTTTTATTTCTTCAAGAGTTCTATCTGTAGCAGCAAGTTTACTTGCTAAAGTATTTACTTTTTCATCAGTATAAATTTTACCTAGTTCTTTTAAATCAACAAGTCTTTCTTTAATGTGATTTATAATCGCCGCCTTTTTTTCTTCCATACTACATACCTCTATTCTTTTTTTATTATACCATATTTATTCTGTTTTATGAAAAAAAACAAGTAATTAAGTATTACTTGTATAAATTCTATTTTAAGAATTTTAATTTCTTTTTATTTATAGTTATTATTGTTCCAGATATTATTACTAAACTTATTGCTCCAATAATCCAAAAATCAGAAGTATTTGGATTTAGTACATCTCTTACAAAGTTAACTGCTATTGTTACATTACTTGATGGCATTGTGAATGTATCTCCTTTATATTCAATTACATTTCCTTCTTCATCTGTTATTTTTATAGATTCTACTTTCCATCCTTCGTCTGCAACAACTTTAAATACTTCACTATTTCCTGCTCTTGATGATGAAGCAACTTCTATGTGTCCTTTTCCATTTATTTCTGGTGTTATGGTATATGGAATTGTATATACTTCTAATACTGTATCAATTGTACAGCCATTATTAAAATCATCAGAAGATATTATTGGTTGAATAGAGTTAATGCCCATATTCATACAAGTTTTTCTATCAGAAATATAGCTGTTTACCATAAAGCCATTTTTAACTGGTGTTAGTTGAAGGTATAAAGAATCTTTTTCAATTGTTTGAACTAAGTTACCTTCTAAATCATAAACTACTACTTCTACTATAGCATCATCGTTATATCCGATATCCGATGCTGATTTTTCATACATATTATTAAAAGTCATTTTAATAGCAACAACGTAATTATCAACTAGTTTAACATCAATTATAAATTCGTTTTCTTTAAACTCTTTTTCCCAAATATTATTTCCTTCAACATCATCTAATACTAAATAATGACTTTCTTGGCAATAATTGTATCCATCATCTAAAGTTGCGGATGGTGCACCATATGATTCAAAAATATTAGTCCATTTTAAATCCATACAAGATCCAATGTCACTATAAGCCATATATTTTTCATTTTTATCTAATGATAAATAATCATTTCTACCAGTATAGTTAAGAGTTAATAAATAATACATATCTTCAAAGTACTTTTTTACTCTACTTTCTGAAGCACTAATAACTTTACTTGATTTTAATCCTAAGTCTAATTGAATGATATTAAAATTAGAAGCTAAAATATTTACTTTATCATCTACCATACTCATTGTTGACATTCCAAAAATATTTGAAATAACTGGTAATACATAAATCATTTCTGCTTCGTCATATGATAATTCATATTCTTTTTCTATTTCCATTTTAGAATTTATTTTTAACACATATAAATATGGTCTACTACTTCCCATAGAGCTTTTACTTTTTGGAACCATGGTAGGAATTTTAATTGCCAAGGCATAAATATTTTGATTATCTGTAGTAGCACTCATTATTGCATAGTTATCATATTTCTTACTTGTAATTACTTTACCATCTTTTGAAAAGTAATTAGCTAATGTATATGCACTACTATCATTGTTATTTGTATTTGTATATAAAGTTACATAACCATCATTAAATTCTAATTTTGCATTGAATATT
Source organism: uncultured Bacilli bacterium (assembly GCA_947628325.1). Classification (GTDB taxonomy): domain Bacteria; phylum Bacillota_I; class Bacilli_A; order RF39; family UBA660; genus Coprovivens. The sequence goes on along the minus strand of CANQZL010000068.1, from coordinate 3,211 downwards.
GAAGGTTCTATGTTGTAATTTCTTGATAATTCATCATTTGACCACTCTAGATTAAAAGGATTATTCGCAGCATTTACTTTTATAGCAAATATGCTTATTAATAATATAAATATTATAAGTAATTTTTGATTTTTCATTTTCTACACCTTCATTAAATTTTTTTTTATTTTAAAAATTTTAATTTCTTTCTATTTATAATTATTATTGTTCCAAATACTACTGCTAAACTTATTGTTCCAATAATCCAAAAATCAGAAGTGTTTGGATTTAATACATCTCTTACAAAATTAACTACTATTGTTACATTACTTGATGGCATTGTGAATGTATCTCCTTTATATTCAATTACAGTGCCTTCTTCATCTGTTATTTTTATAGATTCTACTTTCCATCCTTCATCGGCAATAACTTTAAATACTTCATTACTTCCAGCTCTTGATGATGAAGCAACTTCTAAGTGTCCTTTCCCATTTATTTCTGGTGTTATGGTATAAGGAATTGTATATACTTCTAAGCTTGTATCAATAGCACAATTATCACTAGGATCTATTGCTAATATATTATTTTCCATTGGTCTAGAAACACATACTTTTTTATTTTCAACATTACTATTTACCATAAAGCCACCATCAACTGGAGCTAATTGTAAATATAAAGAGTCATTATCAATAGTTTGTACTAAATTTCCTTTTAAATCATAAACTACTATTTCCGTATAAATATTTGGTGCATCGTAATTTGCTTCTGCAGCTCTTGTCGTAACTTCATATTCAGGATAACTAGGATATTCATAAGTCATTTTTATACCAACGACATAATCACCAACTAACTTAACATCAATTATGAATTCATTTTCATCGAAATCTTTAAACCATTTAACTCTATTATTAGAATCACTTAAGATAAGAATAGATTCATTTTTGCAAACAACAGAATCCGTAAACATAGGTTCTAGCACATCATATACGGATTCCACAGACCTTCCACAAGTATTTATACCACTATAAACATAATATTTATCATTTTTATCTAATGTCATATATTGCATATTATCTTCATATGAAAATTCTTCTAAATAATATAATTTCTCAAAATATTTTTTTGCTCTTGACTCAGAAAAGCTTATTACTCTACTTGATTTTAAATTTGTGTCAATTTGTAAAATATTTTCCCCTAAAAGATTTATCGTATCATTTATAACATTCATTGTAGACAATCCTAAAACATTAGTTAGCATAATATAACTTCCAAACATTTCTGCTTCATCATAAGAAAAGTCATAAGTTTTTACTACATTTAGAGTGCTATCTAATTTTACTAATGCTATTTCGTATTCATCATAACCCGCAATAATGGCATAAACATATTCATTATCTGTTGTAGCATTAATTACAATATAATCATTATAAGTTTTACTAGTAACAAGAGTTCCATCTTTTTTATAATAGTTTACAAAGTATCTAAAATCATTTTCGTTTACTTCTGAATATAATGTAATATAGCCATCTTTATATTGAAACTTGGCATTTCCTATAGTTCCTATACTAAGATTTTCAACTAAATTTTCTTTTTTCCAATCTAATTTAAATGGTTCTTCTAAAGCTCTTACCTTCCCAATAAAAAGTACCATTAATATTGCTATTGCAATTAAAATATTTTTCTTTTTCATAATAACCTCATCCTTCTATACCTTTTCTTACTATCTAAATTATACCCACCCCCGAACTGTCTAATCAATAGTAAAGCATGCAAAAATTGTAAAGTTAACGCAAAAATATATTTACGCTTTTATACAGACTAAAAATAGTGCTTGTGTAAAGCACTATTCTACTTTTTTAAATTTATAGATTATAAATAAAAGAATAAATAAGAACACTGATGAAATAATAAACATACTACTAATATTTATATCTGCTGTATTAGGGTTTATTATTTCAAAGGTTACTTCTATTGTTACATCACTATCTGGCATTATAAAGGAATTATTTTGATACTCAATTATATTACCTTGACTGTCTTTAATAATTACTTTACTTAATGTCCAATCTTTAGATGGAATTATATTAAATTTAACTTCGTCGCCAACCATTGCTTTATCTTGAACTTCTATTTGCCCATCACCAGTAACATTAGTTTTAATATTATATGTAAGTTTATATACTACTGTTGAATATTCAAATGTACAAGCAGGACGCATTGTATCAATAGAAGATACGTTTACTGGGACATGTGCTGTACAACCTGGATGAGTAGATTGTTCTACGACAAAGCCACCATTAATGGCTGTTAAGCCATAATAAGTAACATCATTATCAATAGTTTCAATAAATTTACCATTTAAATCATATATATTTATATAATCGTTAGGAATATAATATACATCTTTACTATCATCGGTAAATTCTCGGTTCTTTTCATATACAATGGCTATATTATTATCTAGAATAACGATATCTTTAATCTTTTCATCATCGTCATCATAATTAGTATTTTTTACAATGATTTCATTTAAATTAAAATCTAATACTACTAATTTATCATTAGTATAGTTTTCACGATCTATAACACTTAAAACTATATAACCACGTGGATCAATCTTTTCAATATATGATTCACCATATTTTTCTCTTATTTTTTTAAAATTGTTTTGTAATTTTTCTAAAGATATATCATTATTAAAATATTTTCCATATAACAAGTTACTGTATTTGATAGCTGTATCTTCAGTTTCTTTAAATGTATCAATATGTTCTAAGTTTTTATCAACTTCAAGATAGAAATATTCATACTTACTTTGTTCTTCAACATATTCATAAGTATAGACAAATAAGATTACTTTATCATCGGTTAAACCAATTATACTAGCTGAGTCATAACCAGTTATAATAATATTAGCTAGTTCATTAAATTTTTCATCATACTTTATTATTTTATAGTCGTCTTCTTCATCATATGTACAAACATATATATACTTATCATCTACAAATACGTCATAAAAAGAAGGCAACTTTTTAGAAGCTAGAACATTACCATCTTTATCATAATGAGTAGCATTTATATAGTAATCATCAGAATCATCTTCTTCATAACTAAACTTTAATATGTGATTATCTTTAAAACTAAAAAATAAAATGTCATCATAATCTTTTTTATCATAACTTTTTTGTTTTTCACTTTGCCAATCTAAATTATATAGATTATCTAAAGCTTG